>JAGNPA010000067.1 GCA_017989885.1 Aquabacterium sp. | reverse complement strand
CGTCCAGTGCCTGGACGTGCTGCGCGCCATGCAGAAGACCCCGGACGTGGTGCAAGCCTTCTTCCAGGAGGTGGCGCGTGCCCGTGGGGGCCACGCCCAGCTCGACCGCTACGTGGCCGATCTGCAGAGCGCCTTCACCGACCTGTCTGAGCTGGAGTACCGCGCCCGCGATCTGGTCGGTCGCATGGCCCTGGCAGTGCAGGCGGCGCTGTTGGTGCAGCATGCGCCCAGCGTGGTCAGCGACGCTTTCTGCGCCTCACGTCTGAGCGGCGGCAGCCATCACCATTACGGCACCTTGCCGCGCGGCGTGGACTGTGCGGCGCTGATGGCCCGCGCCACGCCGCAGTGCGACGCGTGAAGCGTTCGTGATCGCCGCCCGCGTGCGCTCAGCCCAGCACGCGCTGGGCCACGCCCACGTACAGCGGGATGCCCACCAGGATGTTGAACGGGAAGGTCAGCCCCAGCGACATGCCGATGTACAGGGAGGGGTTGGCCTCGGGGATGGCGTGACGCACCACGGCTGGCACAGCGATGTAGGAGGCGCTCGCCGCCAGCACCACCAGCAAAGCGCCATTGCCGGCCGGGATGTCGAGCAGCACGCACAGGCCCAGGGCCAGGCTGGCGTGCACCAGCGGCCCGACCAGACCGTAGGCCAGCAACCACGGTGACTTGCCTTTGAGCCCGCTCATGCTGCGGGCCGCGTTCAGACCCATGTCGAGCAGGAAGAAGGCCAGCATCCCCTTGAACAGGTCACCCGCGAACGGTTGCATGGCATCGTGGCCCGACTGCCCCGTGACGATGCCGATCACCATCGCCCCCAGCAGCACCAACTGCGCGCCGTCGGTGACCGACTCGTGCAGGATGCGGCTCAGCGGCGTGTTGCGCACCGTGCGTGACTCAGCCGCCAGCGACTGCTCCTTTTCACGCTGGCGCACCATGTTGGCCAGCAGCACCGCCATGATGATCGCGGGCGACTCCATCAAGGCCATCGCTGCCGCCATGTGCCCCCCGTAAGGCACGTTGTGGTTGTCGAGGTACTGCACGGCGGTGATGAAGGTCACGGCGCTCACCGAGCCGTAGGTTGCCGCAATCGCCGCCGCGTCATAGCCACTCAGAACACGCTTGAGCAGGTGATAGCCCAGCAGTGGCACCACGGTGGCCAGCAGCAGGGCACAGCCCAGGCTCACCGCCACGTCCATCGTCAAACCCGACTGGTGCAGCGCAAAGCCGCCCTTCAGGCCCAGGGCCATCAACAGATAGAGGGACAGAAAGCGTGCGATCTGCGGTGGGATCTCCAGATTGGAGCGCAGGGCGCCGGCCAGCAGGCCAAACACGAAAAAAAGGATGGCAGGGTCGAGGAAACTTTGCATGGGGTGCGCACAGGTCACACCACGATGCCGGGGAAACCCTGAGTGGCGACCGGGATCAGAATTTAACAGCCCCGAGCCCTGCGAGCTGAGGCAGCGCCAAAAGGTCACGTCCTGCCCAGGGTCAAGGCCGTCTGCAAGATACGCTCAGGGGTTTTCGAGACGAGACGCGGCGCGCGATCTGCGCGACAGTGACACATGCTTATGGATTTACCTTGGTGGCTCATCAACACAGTGGCGGCTGTCGTGCTGCTCGCCCTGGGGGTCACGCTCGCCTTGTGGGGCATGACCTGGTTCGTGCGCACGCGGCGCCGGGTGCAAGAGCTGGAAGAACGCCGCGGCTTGCTGCAGAACCTGGTGCGCAGCATCCCTGACCTGGTCTGGCTCAAGGACACCGACGGCGTCTACCTGGCCTGCAACGCGCCCTTCGAGCGCTTCTTTGGCGCCGCAGAGGCCGACATCGTGGGCAAGACCGATGCCGACTTCGTCTCAGCCGAGCAGGCCGCGCTGTTCCGCGAGAACGACTTCCTGGCGATGAGCGCGGGCCAGCCTCACATGAACGAGGAGTGGATCACCTTTGCCGGCAGCACCGAGCCCCGCCTGGTCGAGACGATCAAGAGTCCCGTGCTGGACAGCCATGGCGAGATCATCGGTGTCCTGGGCATCTCCCGCGACATCACCGAGCGCCAGAAGGCGGCGCAAGAACTCCAGCGTCTGCGCAGTCACCTCACCGAACTGGTGGACGAACGCACCCGCCAGCTGGCGGATCTGGCCGAGTCCCTGCGCCGCGCCCACGCCGAACAGAAAGCCATTGTCGACGCCGTGCCGGTGGGCATCGGCCTGCTCAAGGACCGTCACGTCGCCTACTGCAACCAGCGGAGCGACCAGATGTTCGGCTTCCCGCCGGGGGGCATGGTCGGCCGCTCCACCCGGGTCTGGTATCCCGACGATGCCGCTTACGAAGCCGGTGGGCGCAAGGTCTACGAGATTCTCCAGCGCGGCGAGCTGCACTGGCGCGAGGAGCAACTGGTCCGTCAGGATGGCAGCCTGTTCTGGGCGCGCATCACCGCCCGCCTGATCGACCCGCAGGATCCCGCCAAGGGGGTGCTGGGCATCATGGAGGACATCAGCGTCGAGCGGGCCACGATCGAGGCCCTGCGCGAAGCCAAGGAGGCGGCCGAAACCACCACCCGTCTCAAATCGGCCTTTCTGGCCAACATGAGCCATGAGATCCGCACGCCGATGAACGCCATCATCGGGCTCACCCACCTGGCGCTCCACATCTCGCACAACGACACCCAACGCGACTACCTGCACAAGATCCAGGGGGCCAGCCAGCACCTGCTGGGCATCGTCAACGACGTGCTGGACCTCTCCAAGGTCGAGGCCGGCAAGTTGGAGCTCGAACGCCTGCGCGTGGACATCGCCCAGATCCTGCACGACGTGCACGCACAACTCATCGACAAAGCCCAGGCCAAGGGCCTGGCCCTGCAACTGCACCTTGACCCGGAGTTGCCCACCGACCTCATGGGGGACGGCCTGCGCATCGGGCAGGTGCTGCTCAACTTCGGCAGCAATGCGGTGAAGTTCACCGATCAGGGGTGCATCGACCTGAGCGTGCAGGTGCAAGAGCGCACCGACCGCGACGTGGCCCTGCGCTTCGAGGTGCGCGACACCGGCATCGGGCTGACCGAGGCAGAACAGGCCCAGCTCTTTCAGAGCTTCCAGCAGGCCGACGTCTCCACCACCCGGCAGTACGGGGGCACGGGCCTGGGACTGGCCATCTCCCGGCACCTGGCCGAACAGATGGGCGGCGCCGTGGGCGTGAGCAGCCAGCGCGGGCAGGGCAGCGTCTTCTGGTTCACGTTGCGACTGGAGCGCGGCGACGCCGCCGAACCCGCGTCCCTCCCTCCCGATGCGGGCGATGCTGCACCGCAGGGACTGTCCCACATGTCGCCAGCTCAGGTCGAGGCCCACCGGCCTGCACCGGCCTCCTTGAGCGAGGCGCGTGAGGCCTTGCAGGCGCTGCACGGCACCCGGGTGCTGGTCGTCGAGGACAACGAACTCAACCGCCTGCTGGCGGGCGAGTTGCTGCGCGGCGTGGGGCTGACGGTGGACTTTGCCCACAATGGCCGGCAGGCGGTCGACTGCCTGGCCCAGGTCGATGCCGGCACCGATGCCGACTACGGCCTGGTGTTCATGGACATGCAGATGCCCGTGATGGACGGGCTGGAGGCCACGCGCCGGATCCGCCAGTTGCCGGGACGCGAACGCCTGCCCATCGTGGCGATGACCGCCAATGCCATGGTCGAAGACAGCGAACGCTGCCTGGCCGCTGGCATGAACGACTACATCTCCAAGCCCTTCAGCCCGGAAGCCCTGTGGGCGCTGCTGCAGCGCTGGCTCACACCCAGGGCCTGAAGCCGGCGGGCCTCACAGCCCTTGCAACACCTTCGGCGTGGTGGCGCGGTGGAAGCCGTTGAAGCTGGGCGCTGGTTCGTGCGGGGCCTTGGGCCACACCGGGTTGTTCACGCCCGCGCCGCCATCGATCGCCACCGTCACACCCGTCACGAACGCCGCGCCCGGGCTCAGCAAGAAGCAGATGACCGAGCTGATTTCGGCCTCCAGACCCAGGCGGCGCATCGGCAGGTGGTCCTTCAGGCTCAGGATCATCGGCGCCATGGCCGGCCCATACGAGTCCATGCCGCTGGACGCCACCCAGCCTGGCGCCACCGCGTTGACGCGCACATGCGAGCGTGCCCACTCAAAGGCCGCCGTCTTGGTCAGGTTGACCATGCCCGCGCGAGCCGCGCCCGAGTGCGCCATGCCCGCCATGCCGTTCCACATGTCAGCGGCCATGTTCACGATGGCACCCCCGCCATGCTTGCTCAGCGACTGGTTGAACACCTCGCGCGCCATCAGGAAGCCGCCGGTGAGGTTGTTGGCCACCACGGCCTCGAAGCCGCGCTTGGAAATCATCTCCATCGGCGCTGGAAACTGCCCACCCGCGTTGTTCACCAGGCCGTGGATGCGGCCATGGGTGCTCACGATGCGGGCCACGGCGGCCTTGACCTGCTCTTCGTCACGGATGTCGAAGGCGGCCGTGTCCACCTGACCGCCGTCTTCGCGGATCTCGGCGGCCACCTTGTCGAGCTTTTCCTGGGTGCGCCCGGTGATCACCACCGTGGCACCCAGCGCGGCCAACTCATGGGCCACACAGCGGCCAATGCCACTGCCGCCCCCTGTGACCACATGAATCTGGCCCTGGAACAGGCCGGGGCGAAAGATGCTGTCGTAGTGCGAAGAGGTGGTCATGGGTGAAGTCGGGTCAGACAAGGAGATGAGGCCACTCTAACCATGAGTGACGTATGCGTCAATCAATGGCCATTAAGGTTAACTACTGATGGTCGCGACAGGGGGACTTCACTACGCTGTCCATTCCGAACGGGCTTCGCGTCTGTTTCTGGACCGCATTCAGCCCACCGCACCTGAGGCCCTCATGACCGATTCCGCGTACCCCACCTACTTCAACGAGACGCACCAGATGGCCCGTGCCACGGCGCGGCGCTTCATCGAGCAAGAGGTCAAGCCCCACATCGCCGAGTGGGAAGAGTCGGGCACCTTTCCGCGCGAGCTCTACCAGAAGGCCGGCGAGCTGGGCCTGCTGGGCATCGGTCACCCGCAACGCCTGGGCGGCGCCGGTGAAGAAGACGTCTTCCTCAAGGTGGCCGTCAGCGAAGAGCTGATGCGCAGCACCTCGGGTGGCCTGGTCGCCAGCCTGGGCTCGCTCGACATCGGCCTGCCTCCCGTGTGGCGTGGCGGCTCGCCCGAGCTGCAGCAACGCGTGGTGCCCGGCGTCATCGCCGGCGACAAGATCATCTCGCTGGCCATCACCGAGGCCGGCGGCGGCTCGGACGTGGCCAACCTGCGCACCCGCGCCGTGCGCGATGGCGACCACTACATCGTCAACGGCTCCAAGACCTTCATCACCTCCGGCACCCGTGCCGACTACTACACCGTGGCCGTGCGCACCGGTGGCGAAGGCTTCTCGGGTGTCTCGCTGCTGCTGATCGAGAAGGACACGCTGGGCTTCAGCGTGGGGCGCAACCTCAAGAAGATGGGTTGGTGGGCCTCGGACACCGCCGAGCTGTTCTTCGAAGACTGCCGCGTGCCGGTCGGCAATCTGATCGGCCCGGAAAATGCCGGCTTCATGTTCATCATGGCCAACTTCCAGGCCGAGCGCCTGTCGCTGGCCGTCATGGCCTACATGACCGCCCAGATGGCGCTGGAAGCCTGCCTGGACTACGTCAAGGACCGCGTCACCTTTGGCAAACCTTTAGCCAAGCACCAGGTCATCCGTCACAAGCTGGCCGAGATGGCGACCCGTGTCGAGGTGGCCCGCGAATACAGCTACCGCGTGGCCGCCCGCATGCAGGCCGGTCAGCCCGCCATCAACGAAGTGTGCATGGCCAAGAACTTCGCGACCGATGTGGCCGACTACGTCACCCACGAAGCGGTGCAGATCTTTGGCGGCATGGGCTATATGCGCGAGTCGGTGGTCGAGCGCCTCTACCGCGACAACCGCATCCTGTCGATCGGCGGGGGCACGCACGAGATCATGAACGAGATCATCGCCAAGCAGATGGGCTTGTGATGCCTGGGGGGATCTGACCGTCATCCGCGGTCAGAGACAGGTTGGGCCTCGCACGAAGGTGCGGGGCCTTTTTTTCGACCTGGCGAGCCTGTGCGTACGGGCGTGGGACGCCGTGGGTCAAGCGCCAAGCAGGCGGCGAGCAAGCACGGATTGCATGTCACGGCGCCCATCCGCAATCAGGTAGATGATGACCTGACTGCCTGCGACACGGTAGATCACGCGGTACGGCTTGAAGAAGGTCTGCCGATATTCTCTGATCCCCAGGCCACTCAGTTCCTTCGGATGGCTGCCGCGTTCCGGGAATGTCGACAGGCTCTCCACAACGACCATCAACTCATCCAACACATGGTTGGCGTTGGCGACGCAGTCGAACTCGGAGATGTGGTCGTGGATGGCCTCCAAGTCCTGCTCCGCACCCTTGGTGAGCAGAACGTCGAACCTGGCAGGTGTGCCCGCCATCAGACTGTGGCGCGCTTGGCGCGCAGGCGCGCCACAACGTCAGCCACGGGCTTGAGCGTGCCAGCGGCCACATCCTGGTTGCCGAGCGCGAGGATTTTCAGCATGGCCAGTGTTTCTTGCGTCTCTTCGAACGAGGCCACGTCGACCAGCACAGCCTTGGCTTCGCCGTTTTGGGTGATGACCATCGGTTCACGCTGCTCCGTGAGTCGCGTCAAGACCTCGGCAGCATTGGCTTTGAGGTAGCTGATCGGCTTGACTTGTGACGAGTAGCGCATGGTCGTGCCTCAAACAAAGAAGACTGAATATAGTCTTTTTATGGTCTTTCCGCAAGGTGTCTTCAACGGATGCCGCCACGCCATCAAGCGGATGAAGGCGATGAGCCGCCAGCCTGCGTTGCGCCGTGTCGCCTCAGCGTTGGTGCTGCCGCAAAGGGCGCGCCGCCAGGTAAGCGCCGCCTGACACCAGCACCAGCCCCCCAATCAGCCACAGCGTCAGCGGCTCACCCAGCAGCGGCACGGCGGCCAGACCCACCACCACCGGCACGATGGCCACAATGGCCCCGGTGCGCTCGGGCCCCAGGATGGCGATGGCGCGCAGGAACAGCAGCATCGCCACGATGGTGGTGATCACGCCCTGGTACACCGCCTGCAAGGCCAGCATCGACCAGGGCGCGGCCGACAGGTTCTTGGGCAGCCACAGCAGGTAGATCGGGATGTAGACCAGGGCCGAGGCCACCGCCAGAAAACGTGTCAGCACCCACACGTCGAACACCCACTTGCGCACCATCACGCTGTAGGTGGCCCAGGCCAGCGAGGCGCACACCAGCAGCAGGTCGCCTTGCAGCGTGCTCGCGCCGGCATCCTGGCTGCCCAGCACCTGCGGGCCGGCCACACAGGCCACGCCCAAGGCAATGGCCAGCAAGCCCCACAGCCGCTCGCGGGCCGGCCGGGCGCCCAGAATCCACCAGGCCAGCATCGTGATGATGAAGGGCTGCAAGCCCGACAGAAAGATGCCGCCGTGGGCCGCCGGAGCACGAGAGAGCCCGGCGTACACCAGGTTCAGAAACAGAAAACCGCCGGTCAGCGACAGGCCCCACAGGCGTGGATTGCGCCAGGTGCCGGGCGGCAGAGTGAAGCAAAAGGGCAGCAGCACCAGGGCGGCGGTGCCCAGACGCAGCGCCACCACGTCCCAGCTGGTCAGGGCATGCTGGCCGGCCACCCGGGCCAGCAGCATGAAGCCCGCCCAGATCAGCGCGGTGGACAGGGCGGCAAGGTAGCCCTGCAGGGCGGCGGGTCGGGAAGGTGCGTTCATGGGTGCCGCCAGTCTAGCGTGCGGCACCCCCTGACCGGGCCTCTGGGGCTTACTTGGTGCCGTGCGCCACGGCCACGGCCGTCATGTTCACGATGCGACGCACCGTGGCCGACGGATTGAGGATGTGCACCGGCGCGGCCGCACCCAGCAGGATCGGGCCCACGGTGATGCCATTGCCGCCGGTCATCTTCAGCACGTTGAACAGGATGTTGGCCGCATCCAGGTTCGGGCAGATGAGGATGTTGGCGCTGCCGTCCAGCGTCGAGCCGGGCAGGAG
>JAGNPA010000384.1 GCA_017989885.1 Aquabacterium sp. | reverse complement strand
GCGGATGAACCGCAGACACCTCCTCCTCACCAGCCTTGTTTCTTCCCTTCTGCTCGCCGCCCCGCTGGCGCAGGCGCAGCAAAACCGCCCAATCCGGTTGGTCGTGCCGTATGGCGCAGGCGGCCCGATCGACGTCACCGCACGTATCCTGGCCGAACAGGTCAAGGACAGCCTGGGCACCGTCATCATCGAGAACAAACCCGGTGCGGGCGGCAACATTGGTGCCGACGCCGTGGCCAAGGCCGCGCCCGACGGGCTGACCATCGGCATTGCCGCCACGGCCACCCACGCGGTCAACCCCTGGCTCTACAGCAAGATGCCTTACAACGCGGCCAAGGATTTCGCCCCCATCACCCAGATGGTGCGGGTGCCCAATGTGCTGGTGATGAACGCCGAGACCGCACAACGCCTGAACATCCGCTCGGTCGCCGACCTGATCGCCTATGGCAAGGCCAACCCCGGCAAGCTCAACTACGGCAGCGGCGGCAACGGCAGCGCCGGGCACCTGGCCGGGGAAATGTTCAAGGCGCAGTCGGGCATTTTTGCGGTGCACATTCCCTACAACGGCGGCAACCCGGCGCAGCTGGCGCTGCTGTCGGGCCAGGTGGACTTCAACTTCGACAACCTCGCCACCGCCGCGCCCAACATCCGCGCGGGCAAACTCATCCCACTGGCAGTCACCACCGCCCAGCGCAGCCCCGCCCTGCCCGACGCCCCGCCCGTGGCCGACACCCTCAAGGGTTTTGCCATCGACACCTGGTGGGGGCTGGTGGCCCCGGCGGGCACCCCCAAGGACGTGCTGGACAAACTCAACCACGCCTTCACCGACGCCCTGAAAGCCCCCGAGGCCAAAACCCGTTTTGCCAACCTGCTGGCCGAGCCCGTGCCCACGACACCTGAGCAATTCGGCTCGTTCATGCAGCAAGAGCTGAAAAAATACGAAAAAGTCGTGAAGGCGTCTGGCGCGAAGGTGGACTGACGCGAAAAAGTCTACAAAACCCACCCCCTCCATGACCTGTGCGACCACATACAGAGCGCATGAGGGGCGTGTCCTGCCAATTTCGCCTGATCCAATATGACCGTCAACACTCAGCACTTGCCAAACACCCATTTACCCCGCACGCCGACCTTGACCATCGTCATCGTCCATTTCAATACGGCGCAGATCACGGGCCACTGCGTTGCGACACTGCTTAAAGTGCTCGACCCTTCGCCCCTGAAGGGACTGTTCGAAATCGTTGTCATCGACAACCGCTCCGAACCCGACCAATACTACGCATTGGATGCCCAACTGAAGGCACTCCAGCATCCCAGCATCCCAGCATCATTTTGGCGCGCAGTTGCATCAACACGGGTTTTGGCCTGGGCTGCATGCTGGGGCTGAATCATTCAGCCGGCCAATACGTGGCTTTCGTCAACAGCGACACGTTTTTCGAAGAAGACTGCTTCACGCCTTTGGTCGCTTACCTGGACGCTCACCCCAAGGCGGGAGTCGTTACACCCCAGCACTTGGGTGAGGACGGAAAGCCCTCTCGGTCATTTGCACGATTCGACAGCCTGCGCTCTCGGTTAATCGGCACTTGGCTCGAGAAAGCGACTTCCAAGCGCAACCACCCCGATCCAGGGGCTCAGTACAGCGAGCCAGTTCCCGTGGATTTTGTCTTCGGCAGTTTTATGTTGTTTCGCCTTGAAGCCCTGGCAGTCAGTGGTGGCTTCGATGCCGCGCTATTTTTGTATTACGAGGAAATGGACATCTGCTGGCGATTGCGCGAAGCAGGCTATGAGACTATTTTTTTCCCAGGAGCGAGTTTTCGCCATATCGGAGCCGCCAGCACCAAGCAGTCTCGCGAACTGCGCCTGGAGTCACTTCTGTCGTTGCAGCATGTTTTCAGGAAGAACCGAGGCTTCCTCGCCTATTGCCTCTTGTACTTGGGGCTCTTACTTCAGTACCTGCTGAAGGCTCCGTTCAAAAGCAGGAATCGCTGGATATTTCTGCGGTTGCTGATGCAAGGGCCTGCTGGTGCCAACTCCATGCGGGTCAGGCAGGTTTGCAACTTCAGCATCCCTCCTAACCCGAATATTTCACCAACAACAGGGCAGCAGCCTCGGGTGTGAGCGGGTTTTCACAGGGTTCTGACGCCTGTAAATGCACCGCATCGCAGCTCGCCAATCGGTCGACACTTTCGTGACCCCAGACATAGAAAGCATTGGCTTACTGGCGAAGTATCCGGGCTAGCAGAAATAAAAATCAAGCACCCGACGCGCCGAACCGCTCAATTCGCTGGTCGGCCACGGCACTGCGTTGGGCCTGGCTGACACGATCAGGCGCAATCTCGGCCAGCGGCACCAGCACAAAGGCCCGTTCCCCCATACGCGGATGGGGCACCTGCAGGTGGGTGCTGTGGATGGACGCGTCGCCGTACAGCAGGATGTCGAGGTCGAGTGTGCGCGGCGCATTGCGGTAGGGCCGCTCGCGCCCTCCTGCCAACTCAATCTGCTGCAGGGCTGCGAGTAATGCAGGCGCATGCAGCGTGGTGGCCACTTCCGCCACGGCGTTGATGTAGTCCGGGCCGCTGGAGTCAACGGGGGCGGTGCGGTACAGCGAGGAACTGCGCACCAACCGGGTGCCGGGTAGCGCGGCGATGGCGGTCAAGGCCCAGCGCAA
>JAGNPA010000383.1 GCA_017989885.1 Aquabacterium sp. | reverse complement strand
GGCACACGCAGGTGGGTAACCCCGCCGCGCTGGACGCCGAGTGCGAGTGGCTCAAGAAAGACGTGTACGGCGGGCGTTCGGCCCGCATCGACATCGAACGCCAGACCGCCCTGGAGCGTTTCTCCAGCCGCGCGGGCGAGTGCCTGCAGCGGGACCTGTGATGGTGACCCACACCCTGGCTTACTGGTGGCAGCGCTGGTCGCCGGGGCAGCCGACCTGGCGAGACCTGGTCGCCGGTTTGTCGGTGGCCGGTTTGCTCTTGCCCGAGGCGGTGGCCTACGCCGGTATTGGCAACATGCCACCCCAGGCCGGGGTCATGGCCCTGTTTGTGGGCCTGCTCTGCTATGGCCTGCTGGGCAGCAGCCGCTTTGCCATTGTTTCGGCCACATCCTCATCGGCGGCGGTGTTGTTTGCGGCCACGGGCAGCCTGGCTGGCAGCGATCCGACCTTGCGTTTTGCGATGGCCTCCGGGCTGGTGCTGCTCACGGGGGTGCTGTTTCTGGTGGGGGCGGCGGCCCGGGTGGGGGGCGTCTCGGCCTTCATCGCCAAGCCTGTGCTGCGTGGGTTCACCTTCGGGCTGGCCCTGGTCATCATCCTCAAGCAAGGCCCCAAGCTGGTGGGCCTGCACATTCAGGCGCCCGATCTGCAGCACCTGCTGCCCGAGCTCCTGCGGCAGATCGACCACTGGCATCTGCCCAGCCTTGCTGTGGGGGGCAGCGCCCTGGTCCTCATGCTGGTGCTGGGGCGCCTCAAGCAGCATGTGCCGGTCGCCCTGGTGGTGATGGTGTTGGGCATCGTGCTGCAACGCTGGGGCCCCTTGGCAGAGTGGGACGTGATCCGCGTGGGTGACATCCAGGTCAACCTGGAGTTGTATGCGGTGCCCGAACTGACCCGCATCCAGTGGTTGCGTCTGGGTGAGCTGGCCGTGGCCATGGTGCTCATCTTGTACGCCGAGTCGTATGGCTCGATCCGCACGCTGGCCTTGCGCCACGGCGACCGCAACGAGCCCAACCGTGACTTGCTTGCCCTGGGCGTGTCCAATGTGTTCAGCAGCCTGCTGCACGGCATGCCGGTGGGGGCGGGCTACTCCGCCAGTGTGGCCAACGAGGCCAGCGGCGCCAAAACCAAGTGGTCCGGGCTGTTTGCCGCCGGGGTTCTGCTCATCGTGGTGCTCACGCTGTTGCCTTTCATCGAAGACCTTCCCGAGCCCGTGCTGGCCGCCATCGTGGTGTACGCGCTCAGTCACATGCTGCACCCGCGCATCTTTCAGCCGTACTTCATGTGGCACCGCGACCGCCTCATCGCCCTGGCCGCTGTGGCCGCCGTGCTGTGGCTGGGGGTGCTCGACGGCCTGCTGCTGGCCATCGGGGTGAGCCTGTTCATGACCCTGCGCGGGTTGGCGCAGGCCAGGGTGGTGGAGCTGGGGCGCATGGATGACACCCACGACTTCATCGACCGGGCCATCTACCCGCAGGCCACGCAGGAGGAGGGCCTGGTGATCCTGCGCCCTGAAGCCCCGCTGTTCTTCGCCAACGTTGAAAGCCTGCTGGGGCAGGTGCGGCATGTGCTGCGTCACCGCCCGGGCTGGCACACCCTGATCCTCAGCCTGGAAGAGTCCCCCGATCTGGATGGCACCAGTGTGGAAGCCCTGCGCGACCTCTGCCAAGACCTGGACCGGGCTGGGCAGCGTGTGCTGCTCGCGCGCCTCAAGCGCCACGCCCACGAGGTCTTGCAGCGCGCCGACTTGCCAGCCACGCAGTTGACGGTGCGGAGCATCGACGATGCCGTCAAACTGGCGGCCGATCGGCGCGGCCTGGAGGCGCTGGAGCGGCGCGCGCCCTTGGCCGACTGACGCCGGACCCCGCATGGGCATCATCCCGAAGCCCCCCGGCAGGGTGGGCGTGGCAAGATGGCGCCCCTTGTGATGTCCTGATGACCAGAAAGCAGAGGCTCCCCCTCCCATGTTGTTGCTCGTGAATCTCCTCGGTGGCATTGGTCTGTTCCTGTTGGGCATGACCATGCTGACCGACGGGCTCAAGCTCGCCGCAGGGGGCGCGCTCGAGCGCATCCTGGCGGCGTGGACCCGCACGCGTCTGTATGGCCTGCTCACGGGCATCCTGGTGACCGCCCTGGTGCAGTCCTCCACCGCCATGACGGTGGCCGCCATCGGTTTTGTCAACGCGGGTTTGCTGAGCTTCACGTCGGCGCTGTGGGTGGTGTTCGGCTCCAACCTGGGGTCGTCGGTCACCGGTTGGCTGGTGGCGCTCATTGGGTTCAAGTTCAAGATCGACGCCTTTGCCTTGCCCTTCATCGGGGTGGGCATGGCCCTCAAGCTGTCAGGGGAGGGCACCCGGCGCGGCGGGCTCGGCGGCACGCTGGCCGGATTTGGCCTGCTGTTTCTGGGCATCGACCTGCTCAAGGAGGGCTTTGGCGGCCTGGGGCCGGATGCCTTGCCCGAGATGGGGCGCGACCTCGGCGGCATGCTGCTGGCGGTGCTCGTGGGCCTGCTCCTGACCGTGGTCTTGCAGGCCTCGGCTGCCACCCTCACCGTGGTGCTCACGGCCGTGGCCGGGGGCATGATCCCGCTCGAAATCGGTGCGGCCATCGTGATCGGGGCCAACGTCGGCACCACACTGACCGGCATCGTGGCGGCCATCAATGCCACGCCCAATGCAC
>JAGNPA010000066.1 GCA_017989885.1 Aquabacterium sp. | reverse complement strand
CCTGTGGACCATGTGCCACAAGACCCGCCACGACATCGTGGCACGCATGGCGCTGGTGCCACGCACGCTGGAAGCCCGCGGCCTGGACGCCACCCCACTGATTCAGGACAAGCTCACCCGTGCCGGCGATTTGCGGGCCGTCGAGATCCTGGACATCATCCTGCGCGATGAGGTGGGCCACGTGCGCATTGGCAACCACTGGTTCCACCACCTCTGCCAAGAGCGGCAGTTGGATGCCACCGCGCTCTACCCCGAGTTGGTCAAACGCTACGAGGCGCCCCGCATGCGGCCCCCGTTCAACGAGGCCGCCCGCAAGGCCGCCGGCTTCACCGACGCCGAACTCGCCTTTCTGCTCGGCGAGGACTGACGCCCCTTCGGCTGCCTCGCGCCCCGTCGCGTCACCCGCGCGGGTGGTGCTTCTCGTGCAACTGCCTCAGGCGCTCCCGCGCCACATGGGTGTAGACCTGTGTGGTGGAAATGTCGGCGTGCCCCAGCAGCATCTGCACCACGCGCAGATCGGCGCCATGGTTGAGCAGGTGCGTCGCAAAGGCATGACGCAAGGTGTGCGGCGACAGGTGCTGCGTGATGCCCGCGTGCAGCGCGTATTTCTTGACCAGCTTCCAGAACATCTGTCGGCTCATCGCGTCCCCCCGCCCGGTCACGAACAAGGCGTCGCTCACCTGCCCGCCCAGGATCTGCGCCCGCGCCTGGCCGAGGTAACGCGTCAACCAGTCAGAGGCCTCCACCCCAAAGGGCACCAGGCGCTCCTTGCTGCCCTTGCCGGTGATGCGCAGCACGTTCTCGCTCAGGCCCACGTGCACGGACTTCAAGGTCACCAGCTCGCTCACCCGCAGGCCGCTGGCATACAGCAGCTCCAGCATGGCGCGGTCGCGCAGGCCCAGGGGCTCATCCGTGTCCGGTGCGGCCAGCAAGGCCTCGACCTGCGCCTCGGTCAGCGTACCGGGCAGGCGCATGCGCTGACGCGGGGCATCCATGCGCACCGTGGGGTCGTCGAGGGACAGCCCCTCGCGGGTGGCCCAGCGGTAAAAACGCCGAAACACGCTCAAACGCCGCCCCGCTGACGAGGGCAGCGAGTCAGCGTGACGGGCCGCCGCATAACTGGCCAGATCCAGCTCCGAGGCCGTGACCAGGGTGTGCCCGTCGGGTTGCTGACGCAACCAGTCAGACAGCGCCTGCAGGTCGCGACGGTAGGCCGCCAGGGTGTTGCTGCTCAGGCCATCTTCCAGCCAGAGCATGTCGATGAAGCGATCCAGATGCGGATCGATCTGCACCTCAGGCCGGGGCACCGAGCAAGCCCTGTTTCATGCGGGGGTCGATGGCGTGCTCTCCCACGAAAATCTGCAGCACCGCGCGGTAGAGGTCATCGCCCACCACTGGCTTGCCCGCCGCCTTGCCATTGCGTGACAGCACCAGGCCCTTGCCAGGCAGGTAATCCATGTCCACCACATCGCCGGGCATCAACTGACCCAGGCCGTCGAGTTGCTGGGCAAACAGGGCCAGCCGGTCGGCCAGGCGTGCCTGCACCTCGGGCGTTTCATGCCGCTTGACGCGGCGCAAGAGGGATTTGGTCAGCTCGTTGCTGGGCGCCTGCAGCATGATCTTCAGGCGCAGCCGGCGCGGGCCGGTCTCCGCCAGCAAGGCAGCGGCATCGCGGCTGGGCGTGGTGACGTACAGGCCGGCCACAAAGGCCTTGAGCCAGGCCACGCCGCGCAGCCCCAAGCCGTTGAGTTGCAGCTTGTGCTGCCCCAGCACCACGGTGTCGTCAAACTGCTGGCCTTCCAGCGTGGCTGCCTGTGCTGCGGTGACACCGGTGGCGCTCAAGGCCGCAGCCAGGCAGAACCCCAGCGCCGCACGGCGCCATGCGCCCACGCGTGGCCCATCGGTGGGGTTGATCATTGAAAACCTGCTGCGCCGACTCATTGAAACTCCGTGTGTGCCCCTCGGGCTCGCCAGAAATGGCAACCCGATGGTATCAACGCACGCAATCCCTTGTCAGCCGACCGGACGCCTCAGCGCCCGCTTTGCACGGCAGCCGCGCTCAGAAGGCTCGGGAGTTGTAAGCGCGGCGCACCTCTTCCAGCGCCTGCTCCAGACGGGCGGGCGTGCGCTGGGCGGGATCGGTCTGCGCCTGCCAGTCGGCAAAGGCCAGGGCCTGACGGCGCTTGAGCTCGGTCTCACGGGTGGCCGCGTTGGACTTGATTTCGTCCTCGGTGGGCACCGGCAAGACGGTGAGCACCTCTGACTGCCAGGCGTCCAGTCGAGCCGTGCGCCGCTCTGCGTCAGGTTCAATCTCCGCAATCAGGGCCGAACCAATCAGGACCGCCTCCAGCAAGGTGAAGTCGCCCCGACCCACGTGCGTCGGCAACTCGTTCATGAGCGCCTGCGCCGCACGACGCCGCCGTGAGGCCTCCTCGGTCTGATCGAGGTTCTGCCACGACTCAAAGCTGCGCTGGTAGCGGTTGTAATTGACGATGCGCTCGGCCTCAGCTGCGGGCACACCCACCTTGGCCAGTGCCGCCTGCAAGGCCGCCCAGTCGTCGCCCGAGACATCGCTGGGGCGCCCGTCAGAGAGCACGGCAGGACGCAGTTCCTCGGTAGGTTCAGGATTACCGGTCGAAGCTTGAGGCCAACCCGGCAGGCCTGAGTTGGACGACAACACCACGCCGCCGCCCTCGCCGGACGCGGAAGAGCCCGAGGTGATCCAGTAAGCCCCGGCGCCGATCACGGCCACCGCGACCGCCGCAAAGAGCACCAGTCGGGAAGGAGATCGCTGATAGTGAATCTTGGACATGGGCAGGAAGGTAAGCTGAGCAAGAACAATGGAATCGATTCTGGCAGGGTTCGCCTCTTGCGACGCCTCGAAGCATCCTGACTGCGGGTTTTACCCCTGCCCTATCATGGGGGGTATGCCTCTTCCGACAGAACTGCCGTGCCGCGCCATGACGCACGAGGATCTCCCTCATGTGCTGGCCCTGCAGTACAGCTGCTATCACCCCGACTTCCATGAGCCGCTGAGCGCGTTTGAAAGCAAGCTCAGCGCATCCCCCGACACCTGCTGGGTGATCTCGGCAGGACCGGCCGCCATCCAGGCCTACCTGGTGTGCCTGCCGATTGCGGATGAAAACTACCCCCTGCTGCACGCGCCCGACTGGCAGCCCCCGATGCGGGCAGACGAGTTGTATGTGCACGACATGGCCATCTCACCTCTGCTGCGTGGACAGGGCGCCAGCCGCCAGTTGCTGCGACAGGCAATCACCCATGCCACCCGCCTGGGCCTGGCCCGCCTCAGCCTGATCGCCGTGCAGGACTCGGCCGCTTTCTGGGGTCATCTGGGTTTTGCGGCGCGCCCCGTCACCTCGGCACCTCTGGCGCGCAAGCTGGCGTCCTTTGGTGCGGATGCCATGCTCATGTCACACAACCTGCCTCAGGTCTCGGCTTCGGCCTGACCCTGGGGTGCTTTGACTGCGCTGCCGTTGACGGGTGCCATCCAGGGAATACCCTGGCGCTTTCGGGCCGTTCGGCCGAAAAGCTCATGGCACATTGAAGCATCGGTACAACTCAGCAACTCACGTACGGCATGTCATCTTCGTCTACCTCTTCC
Organism: Aquabacterium sp.; assembly: GCA_017989885.1. Classification (GTDB taxonomy): domain Bacteria; phylum Pseudomonadota; class Gammaproteobacteria; order Burkholderiales; family Burkholderiaceae_C; genus Aquabacterium. Next base: position 4,519 of record JAGNPA010000066.1, on the reverse strand, counting down.
ATGCTTGAAAACCGCACCTACGACGAACTCAACGTCGGTGACTCGGCCTCCCTCACGCGAACCCTGACCAAAGACGACATCGACGCCTTCGCCATTCTCAGCGGTGACGTCAATCCCGCTCACCTGGACGAGGCCTACGCACGCGAAACCCCGTTCCAGAAGGTGATCGCCCACGGCATGTGGGGCGGCACCCTGATCTCGACCCTCCTGGGCACCAAGCTGCCCGGCCCCGGCACCATCTATGTGGGCCAGAGCCTGCGCTTCATGCGCCCCGTCAACCTGGGCGACATCCTCACGGTCACCGTCACCGTCAAGGAGAAAAAGCCCAAGAACATGGTGACGTTGAGCTGCGAGAGCACCAACCAGCAAGGCAAGGTGGTCATCACCGGCGAAGCCGAGATCATGGCGCCGACCACCAAGGTGCGTCGCCCCCAGGCCCCCCTGCCCCAGATGCGACTGGACCGGCTGGAGCGCTTCGAGCAACTGATGTCGCTGGTGGACCGGACCCAACCGGTGCGCTGCGCCGTGGTCTACCCCGAAGAGCCTCACACCCTGATGGCCGCCATCGAGTCCGCCCGTGCGGGCTTGATCGTGCCGGTGCTGATCGGCTCACGCGAGCGCATCAGTGCTGTGGCCCAAGAGGCCGACCTGGACCTCAGCGACTGTGAGTGGCGCGATGCCGACACCGCAGTGCGCGCAGCCCATGTGGCGGTGGAGATGGCCCGCGCCAATGAGGCTGCCGCGATCATGCAGGGCAGCATCCCGGTGCACACCCTGCTGCACCTGGTGCTGAGACACGCCGGTGGCCTGCGTACGCCCCGCCGCATGTCTCACGCCTATGTGGCCGACGTGCCGACCTACTCGCGCCCCCTGATCATCACCGATGCCGAGGTCAACGTCCGCCCGACCCTCGAGGACAAGCGCGACATCGTTCAAAACGCGATCGACCTGGCCAAACTCCTCAAATTTGAGACGCCGCGCGTGGCTGTCCTGTCGGCTGCAGAGCATTTCAACAGCAACCTCGAATCGTCCACGGACGCCGCTGTGCTGTGCAAGATGCATGAGCGCCAGCAGATCACCGGTGGTGATCTCGATGGTCCGATGACCCTCACGGCGGCGATCAAGCCCGAAGTCGCCAAGCGCATCTACCCTGAGTCGTCGGTGGCGGGCCGCGCCAACATCCTGATGGTGCCCAACCTGGAAGCGGCCAACATGCTGGTGCGCCAACTGGCCCACCTGTCGCACGCCGAGATCGCCGGCATCGTGCTGGGTTGCAAGGTGCCCGTGATCCTGAGCAACCCCACCGATGGGGCGCGCACGCGTGTGGCCTCGGTCGCTTTGGCGCGCCTGCTGGTCAAGGCTTGAAGCACTGCTGGCTGGGGGCTCACGCGCCCAGCCAGTGCCAGATACACAAAAGCCGCCGGGCTTGCACCTCGGCGGCTTTTTTCTGACCCGATGCCGGCATCAAGCCGGCAACATCATCAGTTCTTGGACTGGTCAACCAGCTTGTTCTTGGCGATCCAAGGCATCATGCCGCGCAGCTGTTCGCCGACCACTTCGATCGGGTGCACGGCGTTCAGGCGACGGCGAGCGGTCATGCTCGGGTAGTTCGTCTTGCCTTCCAGGATGAACATCTTGGCGTATTCGCCAGTCTGGATGCGCTTGAGAGCGTTGCGCATGGCTTCGCGCGACTTCTCGTTGATCACTTCCGTACCGGTCACGTACTCGCCGTATTCGGCGTTGTTCGAGATCGAGTAGTTCATGTTGGCGATGCCGCCTTCGTACATGAGGTCAACGATCAGCTTCAGCTCGTGCAGGCACTCGAAGTAAGCCATTTCCGGAGCGTAACCGGCTTCGGTCAGGGTCTCGAAGCCCATCTTCACCAGTTCAACCGCGCCACCGCACAGAACGGCTTGCTCGCCGAACAGGTCGGTTTCGGTCTCTTCACGGAAGTTGGTTTCGATCACGCCACCCTTGGTGCCGCCGTTGGCAGCAGCGTAGGACAGAGCGATGTCCTTGGCCTTGCCGGACTTGTCCTGGTACACAGCGATCAGGGAAGGCACGCCGCCGCCCTTGAGGTACTCGGAACGCACGGTGTGGCCAGGGCCCTTGGGGGCGACCATGATCACGTCCAGGTCAGCGCGGGGCACGACCTGGTTGTAGTGCACGTTGAAGCCGTGAGCAAAAGCCAGGACAGCGCCTTGCTTGATGTTCGGGGCGACGTTGTTGTTGTACACCTCGGGGATGTTCTCGTCCGGCAGCAGGATCATGACGACGTCAGCGTTCTTGACGGCGTCATTGACTTCGGCCACCTTGATGCCAGCGGCTTCGACCTTGGACCAGGAAGCGCCACCCTTGCGCAGACCGACCGTGACGTTCACGCCAGAGTCGCGCAGGTTTTGGGCGTGGGCGTGGCCTTGCGAGCCGTAGCCGATGATGGCGACGTTCTTGCCCTTGATCAGGCTCAGATCGGCGTCTTTGTCGTAGTAGACCTTCATGTTTGTTGCTCCGTCGGTAGCTGTGGATGCCCGAAAAACCCGGGCAGGTTGTTCAAAGGAAAAGCGGGAGTGTCAGACTGCGGGCAGTCAGACGCGCAGGATGCGCTCGCCGCGCCCGATCCCGCTGGTCCCGGTGCGCACGGTTTCGAGGATGGCAGCGCGGTCGATGGCTTCGATGAAGGCATCGAGCTTGGACGCGTCGCCAGTCAGTTCAATGGTGTAGGTCTTGTCCGTCACGTCGATGACGCGGCCGCGGAAGATGTCGGCCATGCGCTTCATCTCGTCACGCTCCTTGCCCACGGCACGCACCTTGATGAGCATCAGCTCACGCTCGGTGTACGGGCCTTCGGACAGGTCCACCACCTTCACGACTTCGATCAGGCGGTTGAGGTGCTTGGTGATCTGCTCGATGACGTCGTCCGAGCCGCGCGTGACAATGGTCATGCGCGACAGCGACGGATCTTCGGTCGTGGCGACCGTCAGGCTTTCGATGTTGTAGCCGCGGGCCGAAAACAGGCCCACCACGCGCGACAGGGCGCCGGCTTCGTTCTCGACCAAAAGGGCAATGATGTGTTTCATGGTGATCGTCCTTGCGGGCTCTTGAGTCACTAGGGCGGTAACCGCAGCGCCGTGGCCTCGTAGTGCGATGAATGCGTTGTCAGGTGGGTCCGGCGGGGCTGGCCGCACAGTTCAGCAGACACCGGCAAGTGTCTGCCTGCTGTGCGCTTGCCCCTCGCCGGGTCTCGCTCAATGTCGATGGCTCAGAGTTCCTCGGAGCCCAGCAGCATCTCGGAGATGCCCTTGCCGGCCTTGACCATCGGCCACACGTTTTCGGTGGGGTCGGTGCGGATGTCGAGGAACACGGTGCGGTCCTTGAGCTTGATGGCTTCCTTCAGCGCGCCTTCGACGTCTTCCGGACGCTCGATCAGCAGGCCCACGTGGCCATAGGCCTCGGCCAGCTTGACGAAGTCAGGCAGCGCGTCCATGTAGCTGTGCGAGTAGCGGCCAGAATATTCCAGCTGCTGCCACTGACGCACCATGCCCAGGTAGCGGTTGTTCAGCGCAATGATCTTGACCGGCGTGTTGTACTGCTTGCAGGTCGAGAGCTCCTGGATGCACATCTGGATCGAGCCTTCACCGGTGATGCAAAACACATCGGCGTCGGGCTTGGCCAGCTTGATGCCCATGGCGTAGGGCAGGCCCACACCCATGGTGCCCAGACCGCCGGAGTTGATCCAGCGACGTGGCTCTTCAAACTTGCTGTACTGCGCGGCGAACATCTGGTGCTGACCGACGTCCGACGTGATGTAGTAGTCGGTGCCCTTGGTCAGCTCGGTCAGTTTCTCGACCACGGCCTGCGGCTTGATGACCTCGGTGGAGGTCTTGAACTTCAGGCAGTCGCGCTTCTTCCACTCGTTGATCTGGCTCCACCAGGCTTCCAGAGCCTTGGGCTCGGCACGCTGGGTGGACTCCTTGATCTGGGCGATCATCTCGATCAGCACGTCCTTGACGTCGCCCACGATGGGGATGTCAACCTTGACGCGCTTGGAGATCGACGAGGGGTCGATGTCGATGTGGATGATCTTGCGCTCGACCTGGGCGAAGTGCTTGGGGTTGCCGATCACGCGGTCGTCGAAACGGGCGCCGATGGCGATGACCACGTCAGCGTGCTGCATGGTCATGTTGGCTTCGTAGGTGCCGTGCATGCCCAGCATGCCCAGGAAGGTCTTGTCCGAGGCAGGAATGGCACCCAGACCCATCAGGGTGCTGGTGCTGGGGTAGCCCAGCATGTTGACCAGTTCGCGCAGCTCGTTGGCCGCCTCACCGAGGATGACGCCGCCACCGGTGTAGATGTAAGGACGCTTGGCCGTCAGCAGCAGTTGCACGGCCTTGCGGATCTGACCGCCGTGGCCCTTGCGCACCGGGTTGTACGAGCGCATTTCCACCGACTCAGGGTAGTGGAAGGCAGTGGTCTTGAGCGACACGTCCTTGGGGACGTCGACCACGACGGGGCCGGGACG
>JAGNPA010000382.1 GCA_017989885.1 Aquabacterium sp. | reverse complement strand
GTCTCCGTCCACCAGGCCAGGCCGCGCAGATTGGGCTGCTGATGCGGGTAGTCGGCGCCGGCCTGGTGCATGCGCGCCAGCATCGCGCCCACCTGGGCGCAGTCGGCCACCTGGGGGCTGAGCTGGTTGCGGCCCTTCAGGCGCGTCACCACGGCGGCGGGCTTGTCCTTGAGCGTGTGCAGGATCTCGCCCTGGGCATTGGCCTGCGGCGCCGGCACGGGGATGCCGCGCTGCGCCAGGTGGTGCATCAGGTTCAGATAGAAGGGCAGTTGTTCAAAGCTCAGGCGCTCGAACAGCGTCAGCACATAGTCGCCGTGGTCGGTGCTGGCGAAGTAGTTCGTGTTTTCAATGCCGGAAGCGCAGCCCTGCAGGGACTGCAAGGTGCCCAGACCCAGGGTGGACAGCAAGCCAGCTGCTTCCTGTGGGGAGACTTCGGTGAAAACGGCCATGAGACAGACGGAACGAAGAGAGGTGAAGTCGCGCCAAGGGCACGGTCTAGGGAAAGCCCGGGCCGCAGGTGGGGGCCTGACGGGTGGGCTTGAGCGAAAACCCCCAGGCTGCAGGGGTGTCGGAGAGCGTGATTGTAGAAGTCTGCGCGCGCCGATCTGGCAGACTTTTCAACATTGTGAAGACATCCCCGCGCTTGGGCGTGACGGATGTCGATCTACCCCTTCTGAGGAACCGGTCCCGCATCATGAGCACCATCGCATCGCGCAAGATCTCCCGCACTCTGTCCACGTTGGCTGTGGCCGCCTTGTCGGTGCTTGGCAGCTCCGCCATGGCCGAAGAGGAATTGAAGCCGGCCGCTCGTCAGTGGGGCATTTATGCGGGTGGCAACATTGGCGTGGGCGCGGCCCAGTGGGATTGCGATGTGGCGTGCGACCGCGCTCGCCTGAGCGGCAAGGTGTTCGGTGGCAAGCGCCTGACGCCCGGCCTGGCCGCCGAAATCAACTACATGGTCTTTGGCGGCATGAACCGCTCGTATGGCACCCCACGTGCTGATTCGGTTCTAGCCGAGCGTCGCAGCGTGCGCGCCCTGACGGCCGGCATCAACTGGGAAGTGGAGTTGCTCGAAGGCTTCGTCAACCAGATCCGCTTGGGTTGGGCATTCAAACGTGTGGACGACGACCAGGCACTGGCTGGCGGCGCCGAGCGCTCCGTGCGTGACTACCGTCAGGCACCTTATGTCGGCGTCGGCCTGGCCATGAACATCACCCGAGACATCCGCCTGCTGCAGAGCTTCGACTACATCATTGACGGCAAGGACAGCCTCTACCTGTTCTCGGTGGGTGCCTCCGCCGAGTTCTGATTCCAGAGTCTGAAGGCCCCACAATCCGGGGCATGAACACCCCGGATATGTCCCCTTCTTCTGCCGACGCCGCCCAAGCCCGGCCGACCCTGCTGCTGGTCGACGGCTCCAGCTACCTGTACCGCGCTTTCCACGCCATGCCCGACCTGCGCGGGCCGCAGGGCGAGCCCACCGGCGCGATGCACGGCATGGTCAACATGCTGCGTCGCCTGCGTGACGAGGTGCCTTGCGAACATGCCGTGTGCGTGTTTGACGCCAAGGGCCCGACCTTCCGCGACGACTGGTACCCCGAGTACAAGGGGCACCGTCCGCCCATGCCCGACGACCTGCGCGCCCAGATCGAGCCCATCCACGAGGTGGTGCGGCTGATGGGCTGGCCCATCCTGGAAGTGCCCGGCATCGAGGCCGATGACGCCATCGGCACGCTCGCCAAGGTGGGCGCCGAAGCCGGTCACCGCGTGGTGGTCTCCACCGGTGACAAGGACATGGCCCAGTTGGTGACCGAGCATGTCACCCTGGTCAACACCATGACCAACGAGAAGCTGGACATGGCGGGCGTGGCCGCCAAGTTCGGCGTGCCGCCGCACCTCATCATCGACTACCTGACCCTGATCGGGGATGCCGTGGACAACGTGCCCGGTGTGGAGAAGGTGGGGCCGAAGACGGCCGTGAAGTGGATCACCGAGCATGGCTCGCTCGACGGCGTGATCGCCGCTGCAGACGCCATCAAGGGCGTCGCGGGCGAGAACCTGCGCAAGGCCCTGGATTGGTTGCCCCAGGGGCGCCGCCTCATCACCATCAAGACCGACTGCGACCTGAGTGCGCACGTGCCGCAGTGGCCCGAGCTGGAGGCTCTGGCCCTGCGCGAGCCCGACACGGCGTCCCTGCTCGACTTCTTCACGCGCTTCGGTTTCCGCACCGAGGCGGCCAAGTTGCGTGGCGGCGCGGCCCCGGCGCCCGCATCGACGCCGTCGGCCAGGCCCAAAGCCAAGCCGAGCGCCACCGCCGACCTGTTTGATCAGGGCGCATCGGACGACATGGGTGACGACGCCCAGGCATCGCCCGAAACCGTGACCACGGTCGCCACGCAGTACGACACCGTGCTGGACTGGCCGACCTTCGATCGCTGGCTGGCCCGCCTGCAGGCCGCCGAGCTGGTGGCCTTCGACACCGAAACCGATTCGCTGGACGCCATGCAGGCGCGCATCGTGGGCCTGTCCTTCAGCGATCAGGTGGGCGAGGCCTGCTACATCCCGCTGCGCCACGAAGGCGTGGATGCGCCGGTGCAGCTGCCGCTGGACGAGGTGCTGACTCGCCTCCAGCCCTGGCTGGAAGACGCCAGCCGGCCCAAGCTGGGGCAGCACATCAAGTACGACACCCA
>JAGNPA010000381.1 GCA_017989885.1 Aquabacterium sp. | reverse complement strand
TGGGGCGCTTTGGCGTGCCGTTTCGCATCCACAAGTTCCGCACCATGCGGCACGACCCGGCGGGCAGCGGCTTGCAGATCACCGTGGGGGCCGATCGCCGCATCACGCGGGTGGGGCAGTTCCTGCGTGCCAGCAAGCTTGACGAGCTGCCGCAGTTGATCGATGTGTGGCAGGGCACCATGAGCCTGGTTGGCCCGCGCCCCGAGGTGCCGCGCTATGTGGCGCATTACCCCGCTGCGCTGCGCGACAAGGTGCTGTCGGTGCGCCCGGGCATCACCGACATCGCCTCGATCGAATACCGCGACGAGAGTGCCGTGCTGGCGCGTGCCGCCGATCCCGAGCGTGCTTACATCGACGAGGTGTTGCCCCACAAGCTGGCGCTGGCCGCCAGCTATGTGGACCAGGCCTCGGTGTGGCTGGACATCAGGCTGATTCTGCGCACCATTGGCGCGATCGTTCGCGGCTGAGGCCGGCCAGGCTGCGCCTCAATGCGCGGCCTGGAACATCGCCTCCCCCGCCGTCATCGGGTTGCCGGTTTGCTCATAGGTCTGGCACCACAGCGGGTAGCTGTGGATGACCTGATGCTGCCAGGGGTGGAAGCCGGGCTTGTAGTAGCTCAGCATGGCGCCGGTGTTGCGCGCAAACAGGCCTTTGTAGCCATACAGCCACCAGGCGCCCTTCACGCACATCCATAGGCGTTGGCCGCGTGAAAAGCCATCGCCGATGAGCAGGCGGTTGGTCAGGCGCATGCTGTCGGTCACCACCTTGTAGAGGGCGTGGGTCATGGCCACGCAGCGCATCACATAGCCCACCTTGGCCACCTTCTGCATCACATCGAAGGCCACGGCCTTGTGTTCCATCTCTTCGATGGCGTGCCAGGCCCACATGGCGCGCACCTTCGGGTCGGCAGGGCCCATGGCGTCGCGCGTGGCAAACAGCATCTGCGCCATCATGGCCGTGAAGTGCTCGAAGGCGGCGGTCAGGGCCAGGTTGTACTTGGCTGAGTAGCGCCGGGTGTAGCCATCAAACAGGGCCTTGGCTTCGGTCAGGATGGTGTCCACATCGCAGCCTTGCTGGCGCAGCAGGTCGTTGTAGTGCGTGTGCGCGATGCCATGCTGGCCTTCCTGGCGGATGAAGTTCTTCACGTCCTCGGTCAGCTTGGGGTCGGTGATCTGATGGCGAAAGGCGCGCACGCTGGTGATGAAATAGCGCTCGCCATCGGGAAACGCAGCCTGCATGCCGTCGAACACGCGGGTCTGAAAGGGCCGGTTGCCGTACCACCAGCGCGGGGTCTGGGCATCCAGACCGAAGTCCAGCTTCTCGCGCGGCACGATGTGCTCGGGGCCTTGATTCTTGATGTTGCTCATGTCCAGTCTCCGTTTTGCCTGTGAGGGCAGTCTAGGAAGCGGGCAAGACATTCCCTATCTGCGCGCACGACAGCAAGGCATCGCCGGCGACACGCCCCCGATTTCTCATTCCGATTCCAGTGTGCGGAATCCGGGTTTGCGTGAGGGTCAGGCTGAGTGATGATGTGGCCCTTGCTTTCGTTTCCAACCGTCACCCCAACGAGATCCCCCATGAGCACCATCTCTTCTTCCGCTTCGCAGGACGGCCTGCGTTTTGACGGCCGCGTGGCCATCGTGACCGGCGCAGGCGGTGGCCTGGGTCGCAGCCATGCCTTGCAACTGGCGGCGCGCGGCGCGAAGGTGCTCGTCAACGACCTGGGCTCGGCCCGCGATGGCAGTGGTGGCAGCAGCGCCGCCGCCGAGGCCGTGGTGGCCGAGATCCGCGCCGCCGGTGGCGTGGCCATGGCCAATGGCTGCTCGGTGACCGACCCGGCCGGCGTGCAAGCCATGGTCGACCAGGTGATGGCCGAATGGGGCCGCATCGACATCCTGGTCAACAACGCCGGCATCTTGCGCGACAAGAGCTTCTCGAAGATGACGCTCGAGGACTTCCGCCTGGTGGTCGATGTGCACCTGATGGGCAGCGTCTATGTGACCAAGGCCGTGTGGGACATCATGAAGGCGCAAAACTACGGCCGCATCATCTTCACGACTTCGTCGTCAGGCCTGTTCGGCAACTTCGGTCAGGCCAACTATGGCGCGGCCAAGATGGCCGTGGTGGGCCTGATGCAGACCCTGTCGCTGGAGGGCGAGAAGTACAACGTGCGCGTCAACTGCCTGGCACCCACGGCGGCCACGCGCATGACCGAGGACCTGATGCCCCCCGCCGTGCTGAGCCTGCTGACGCCCGAGAGCGTGACGCCCGGCGTGGTGTTCCTGGCCAGCGAGGATGCGCCCACCCGCGCCATCTTGTGTGCCGGTGCCGGTGGCTTTGCCACCTCGCACATCACCCTGACCGAAGGCACCGTGGTGCTGGAAGGCGCCGACGCGGCCGAGCAGGTGGCGGCCCGCTTTGCGCAGATCGACGACCGCCACGATGAGATCGTGCCCGCCAGCGGTTCGGCACAGTCGCAAAGCCAGTTGGCCAAGGTGATGGCCGCGCGATCTCTGGGCTGATCGCTGGGGCGGACGCGTGGATTGATCGGGGAGTGCATATGCAGGCGCACAAAGTTGTTGCCTGCATATGGATGGGCGATTTGCTTCGTTCACGACAGATCGGTGTTTTTCTACAGTGACCTCACTGCTTCACAACACACCGCTGTCACCATGTCGAATCACATCCAACATCC
>JAGNPA010000380.1 GCA_017989885.1 Aquabacterium sp. | reverse complement strand
TCGCAATCAGCGAAGACCCAAACTATAGCACGGCTTCGAGCGACTTCCACAAACTTTTTCCGCCCGACGCTTTGTCGAGATCCTGCAACGCTTTGTCGAAGGCGTCCGCTTCTTCTTGCGTGGGCTGGATCACCGGCAGATCAAAGCTGCGCAGGTCAATGGCGGCCACATCGAACGCGCCCTGCCCTTCCCCGCCCGACTCGTCGTCCGCCTCGATCAGCAAAGCGTCCTGGCCCCGGGTCATGTTGATGTAGACCTCGGCCAGCAACTCGGCGTCCATCAAGGCGCCGTGCAACGTCCGGTGCGAGTTGTCCACCTCCAGGCGGCGGCACAGGGCGTCGAGGTTGTTGGACTTGCCCGGGAACATCTCACGGGCCATCAACAAGGTGTCGATCACGCCGTCGATGTGATCGGTGAACTTGCCTTTGCCGCAACGTGCCAGCTCGGCATTCAGAAAGCCGATGTCGAACGCCGCGTTGTGGATGATGACTTCCGCGCCTTCGCAGTAGTCCATGATCTGGTCCACCAGAGCCGCAAAGGTCGGCTTGTCGGCCAGAAACTCGTCGGTCAGGCCGTGCACCCGCACCGCGTCTTCGCTGTTGAGGCGCTCGGGGTTGATGTAGAAATGCAGGTGCCGCCCCGTGAGACGACGGTTGACCATTTCCACGCAACCGATTTCAACGATGCGGTCGCCCGAGTCAGGGCTCAGGCCGGTGGTTTCGGTGTCAAGGAAGATCTGGCGGGACATGGTTCACTCGGTGCAATGAATCAGTGATTCTCGCGCGCGTGGTTGATGGTGTACTTCGGAATCTCGATGGTGAGATCCTGGCCGGCCACGATGGCCTGACAGCTCAAACGCGAGTCTGGCTCCAGACCCCAGGCACGGTCAAGCAGGTCTTCCTCGGTTTCCTCCATCTCGTTGAGGCTGTTGAAGCCTTGACGGACGATCACGTGACAGGTGGTGCAGGCCGCGCTCATGTCGCAGGCGTGCTCGATCTCGATGTGGTTTTCCAGCAGGGCTTCGCAGATGCTGGTGCCGGGGGCCGCGGTGATTTCCTTGCCTTCAGGGCAGAGGCTGGCGTGGGGCAGGATCTTGATGATGGGCATGGTGAATCAGAGCTGGTCAAGTTGGCGACCCGCCAGGGCCTGGCGGATGCTGCGGTTCATGCGTTCGGCGGCAAAGGCCTCGGTGCCTTGGGCCAGGGCCTTGGTGGCGGCTTCCAGGGCTTCGAGGTCGCCGCGGTCGCAGCGCTGGCCGATCTGGGTCATCAGACGGTCTAGTTCAGCGCGTTGCTCGGGCGAGAGCAAATCGCCATCGGCGGCCAGCGCGGTGCGGGTGGCTTCGAGCATGCGCTCGGCTTCGACGCGGGCTTCGCGCAGGGCACGGTCCTTCATGTCGGCGGCGGCCGTGGTGAAGCCTTCGCGCAGCATGTTGGCGACCTGGTCATCGGTCAGGCCATAGCTGGGCTTGACAACCACGGAGGCCTCCACACCCGACAGCTGCTCCTTGGCCGATACGCTCAAGAGGCCATCGGCGTCGACCTGGAAGCTGACGCGGATGCGGGCGGCACCGGCAGCCATCGGCGGGATGCCGCGCAGTTCGAACCGGGCCAGCGAGCGGCAGTGTTCGACCTGCTCGCGCTCGCCCTGCACCACGTGCACGGCCAAGGCGGTCTGGCCATCCTTGAAGGTGGTGAAGTCCTGTGCACGGGCGCACGGGATGGGGGTGTTGCGCGGGATGATGCGCTCGACCAGGCCACCCATGGTTTCCAAGCCCAGAGACAGGGGCAGGACGTCGAGCAGCAGGTGCTCGCCTTGGGCGTTGTTGCCGGCCAGCTGGTTGGCCTGGATGGCGGCACCCAAGGCCACCACCTCGTCGGGGTTCAGATCGGTCAGCGGTTGCTGGCCGAAGAAACCACCCACGGCATCGCGCACGGCGGGCATGCGGGTGGAGCCGCCCACCATGACGACACCCTTGACCTCGTCGGCCTTGACCTTCGCGTCGCGCAGCACGCGCTTGACCACGGCCAGCGTCTTGTCGATCAGGGGCTTGGCCAACTCGGCCAGCTTGGCGCGCGTCAGCGTCACCGACAGCATGCCGCCCGACAGCGCGCAAGACAGGTGCGCGTTGCCATCGGTAGACAGCTTTTCCTTGGTGCGCCGCGCCGCGACCAGCACAGTGCGCTTGTCTTGCGGTGTGGCTGCCTGCATCTGCGACTGCGCCAGGGCGTACTCGGCGAGCAAGTGGTCGATGTCGTCACCGCCCAGGGCCGAATCGCCGCTGGTCGCGACCACCTCGAACACGCCGTGGCTGAGTTGCAGCAGCGAGATGTCGAAGGTGCCGCCTCCCAGGTCGTAGATGGCGTAGAGGCCTTCGGCGCCGTTGTCCAGACCGTAGGCGATGGCGGCGGCGGTGGGCTCATTGAGCAGGCGCAGCACGTTCAGACCCGCCATCTGGGCCGCGTCCTTGGTGGCCTGGCGTTGCGCATCGTCAAAATACGCGGGCACGGTGATGACGGCGCCAAACAGGTCGTCGTTGAAGGTGTCTTCGGCACGCTGGCGCAGGCTGGCGAGGATCTCGGCCGAGACCTCGATGGGCGACTTCACCCCGGCCACGGTGCGGATCGCGACCATGCCTGGCTGATCTTCAAACTGGTACGGCAGACGACCGGCGTCCGGCAGGTCGGCCAGACTGCGG
>JAGNPA010000379.1 GCA_017989885.1 Aquabacterium sp. | reverse complement strand
GCGTAGTGCGACAGCAAAGTGCCGGCGGCCTTGGGCGCGGCAGGATCCGGGGCTTCAGGGCGAGACCACTGCACCGACTCGCCCGCTGCCGCCTCGATCTCGGCCAGCGTGAGCCTGCCAGGGCGCAGCAGCACCGGATGCCCGCGCGAACAGTCAATGATGGTGGACTCGATGCCCACCTCACACGCCCCACCATCGAGCACCCAAACCTCGTCCAGTCCGGCGCCACGCCCCTCGAACTCCTCACGCACATGCTGCGCGGTGGTGGGGCTGATGCGGCCAAAGCGGTTGGCGCTCGGCGCAGCCACGCCCAGGATGCCGTGCTGCGCACAGGCATCGAGCAACTGGCGCGCCACCGGGTGCGACGGGCAGCGCAGGCCAATGGTGTCGTGCCCCCCTGCGGCGGCCGTGGCCACGCGCGGATCGCGGGGCACGATCACCGTCAGAGGGCCGGGCCAGAAGGCCTGCGTCAAACGCTGCGCCACTGGCGGGAACGCCGAGACGAAATGCAGCGCCGCCTGCGGATTGGGCACATGCACGATCAAGGGGTGATCGGCTGGACGGCCCTTGGCGGCAAAGATGCGCGCCACAGCTGCATCGTCGTCCGCACGCGCCCCGAGGCCATAGACGGTCTCCGTGGGCAGTGCCAGCAGCCCCCCGTCGGCCAGGCGCTGGGCCGCCCGCTCGATCGCATCAGACTGGGTGGCAGGGTCGAGCATGGGCATGGGTGCGTCCTGTGGGCGACGGTTGAAACGGCAAGATCAGAAAGGCGCGATGCCCAAAATGGCGGCCGCCTGCAAGGCTGTGGCACGCGCTGCCTCGGGCGTGGCACCAGTCACGGTCAGGTGCCCCATCTTGCGGGCCCGGCGGGCCTCGGCCTTGCCATACAGGTGCAGGTGGGTGCCGCTCAGCGCCAGCACGGCGGCCCAGTCGGGCTCCACCTGCTCGGCGGCACCATCCGGGAGCCACAGATCACCCAGCAGGTTGAGCATCAGGCAAGGGCTGTGCAGCACCGGCGCCACCAGGGGCAGACCGGTCATGGCGCGCACCTGCAGCTCGAACTGCGACACGTCGCAGGCATCAATCGTGTGGTGCCCCGAGTTGTGCGGACGCGGTGCCATCTCGTTGGCCACGATGCGGCCATCTTGCAGCACGAAGAACTCGATGCACAGCACACCCACATAGTCCATGGACGCGGCGATCTGGTGCGCGGCGGCATAGGCCTGCTGCGACACCGCTTCGGTCACATGGGGCGCCGGCACCGTCGTCACGGCCAGGATGCCATCGCGGTGCAGGTTCTCCTGCAACGGGAAATGCACCACTTGGCCATCGCGACCCCGCGCCACCAGCACGCTGACCTCGTAGGCCAGCGGCAGCATCTTCTCCAGCACACAGCCCACGCGCTGAAGATCGTCCCAAGCGGCGACGAGTTCGGCGCGCGTCTTGACGCGGATCTGCCCCTTGCCGTCGTAACCCAGGCGGGTGGTTTTCAGGATGCCGGGCAGCAGGTCATCGCTGACAGCCGCCAGTTGCTCAGGCGTGTCGATCACGGCATACGGCGCGCAAGCGACCCCGCAGGCCACAAAGTGGGCCTTCTCGCGGGCGCGATCCTGGCAGATGGCCACAGCCTGCCCCGAAGGGGCCACCGGACGCGACGCAGCCAGCTGGTCGAGCGCCTGAGCCGGCACGTTCTCGAACTCGGTGGTGATGGCGTCCGACACGCGGGCCAGCTCGGCCAGACCGGCTTCGTCCAGATAACCCGTGCGGATGTGCGCGTGCGACACCAAACCGGCCGGGCTGCTCGCATCGGCATCCAGCACCGCGGTGCGGTAGCCCATGGCCTGGGCGGCGTGCACGAACATGCGGCCCAGCTGACCGCCCCCCATCACGCCCAGCGTCGCGCCGGGCAGGATCACATCGGTGCGAGCGGTCATGCCTTGGCGTCCAGGGTCAGGTCATGGGTCATGGCGCGCGCCACCTCGGTCTGGCGGGCACGGAAGGCGTCCAGCTTGGCGCGCAGGGCCGCGTCGCCATTTGCCAGCATCGCCACGGCAAACAGCGCGGCATTGCCGGCACCGGCGGTGCCGATGGCAAACGTCGCCACCGGGATGCCCTTGGGCATCTGCACGATGGAGTGCAGCGAATCGACCCCCTGCAGGTGACGCGAGGGCACGGGCACGCCCAGCACGGGCACCGTGGTCTTGGCGGCCAACATGCCCGGCAGGTGCGCGGCACCGCCCGCCCCGGCGATGATGGCCACCAGGCCACGATCGACCGCCGCCTCGGCGTAACGGAACATGTCGTCGGGCATGCGATGCGCCGAGACGACCTGAGCCTCGAAAGGCACGCCGAACTCGGTCAGAATGTCAGCGGCATGGCGCATGACATCCCAGTCGCTGCTGGATCCCATCACCACGCCCACCTTGATGGCGTCTGTCAAACCTGTCGTGCTGCTCACGGCTCGTCCTCGTCACTCAAAACCCTGAATTTTAGGCGCTGTCGCCCCGGCACGCCGCACAATCTGAATCACCTCGGAAAGATCTGCCCACCATGATCGACATCACCCTTGCCAACTTTGAGTCCGACCTGATCCAGGCCTCCCTGCAACAACCCGTGCTGCTGGACATCTGGGCCGAGTGGTGCGGCCCCTGCAAGGCGCTGGGCCCGGTACTGGAACAGCTCGAAACCGAGTACGCCGGCCG
>JAGNPA010000378.1 GCA_017989885.1 Aquabacterium sp. | reverse complement strand
CGATCTGGTGGGCCTGCGTGCCCACGCGGATCTCGGCCAGGCCGACGCGGAACGCGGGCTTGGACAAATCCACCAGCGCCGTGGGCGCCTGGTATTCCTTGCCCTCGTACCAGAACGACGTCCACCACTCGCGCGGTGATTTGAAGCCCCAGGTGAAGAAGCTGTACCACGGCACCTCGCGCAGGCGGCCACGCAGGGCCAGCACGCTCACGTAGACGTTGGGGCCCCAGTCGGGCTGCACCTTCAGGCTCACCGTGGGGTCCTGGCCGTTGAGCTGCACCACCTGCGTGTCAATGATGCCCTCGCGCTCCACAGCCACCAGGGCCGTGGCAAAGCGAAACGGCATGCGCACCTGGAATTGGGCGGTCTCGCCGGGCTGGTAGCTTTTCTTTTCGGGCAGCAGGTCGATACGGTCGTGGTCTTCGCCGCCAAACCACAGCTCGCCCTGGCGCGTGACCCACACCGATGACGCGGCCACACTGGTGTTGCCGTCCTTGTCGGTGGCCGTGACCACCAGCTCCACCTCGCCGGGTTCGTCGAGCTTGGATTCGCACAGCAACAGGCCGCGCGCATCGCTCTTGCCGCTGCACAGCGTGCCCAGGTCTTTGGTTTCGGTCTGGTTGTCGTAGCTGTAGAAGCCGCCCACCATGCGTTTGCGCGTGGTGGTGGTGATGCGCGCCACGGCCTGCACCTGCAAGCTGGTGTCGGGCGCGGCCTTGCCGTTGTGCTGCAACGCCAGCGCCTGAAAGCGGATCTTCTGGCGCGCAGACACCCAGCCTTCGGTCTTGATGCCCGCGACCACACCGGCGGGCCACAGCGTCTGCGTGCTGCGAAGGGTCTGCACCTCGCCATTGGGGTCGGCATAGGTGGCCTCCAGCAGCAGCTCCTGCGGCTGACGGGCCTGGGGCACGTTGTCGATGGTGACTTTGCCCGCACCGTTCTTGTCCAGCGTGAGGGGCAGCTTGTCGGCAATCACGCGCGCGTCCTGGCTGGCGGAGGCTTCTTCGTCGTCGCTGTTGGCATTGCTCTGCTCGCGCTTGCGCGGCGGGCTGAAGCGGAAGGTGTCGTAGTCGCTGAACTCCAGGGACTTCCCGCGCACCAGGGCCGACACGCGCACCGGCAGGTTGGCGGCGCCACCGCCGGCCACGTAGTTGATCTGCACCTCGGTGAGCACCGAGCGCACGCGCACCAGCGCCTTTTTCTCGACCGGGGCAATGCGCCCTTCGAGCACCGGCAGGCGGAACTCCTCGACCCGGAACTGGCCGGAGTCCAGGCTGCGCTCGCTGTCTTTGTCGTTGCGCAGTTCCACTTGGTACACCCCCAGCTTGGCGGCGGGGGGCACGGCAAAACGGCTTTGCGCGCTCAGGCCGCCCGTGGCGGTAGTGCGCCATGCCAGCGGCTGCGTGAACTGCTGGCCGCTGCCCACATGGGTGATGACCAAGGTGCCCGGCCGCGTCTCGGGCAAGGCAAAGCCCTTGCGGGTTTGCGTGCGCAGCAGATGCTTCATTGACACCGTTTCGCCCACGCGCAGCAGCGTACGGTCGAAGAGGGTGTGGGCACGTTCGTCAGGGCCGGCTTCGCTGCGGGTGGGCACATTGAAGCGCCAGGGCTCGATGCCGCGCTGCCAGTCGCTCCAGGTGAACGCCATGTCCTGCGCGCCCTCGGACTGGGCCCGCGCACTCACGAAGTAGGCTCGGCCGCCCTCCTCGCCGCCACAGCTCGGCGGATCGGGCGAGAGCCCCTCGAAGCGCGCGATGCCTTGCGCATCGGTGGTGGCCTTGGCGAGTTCCTGGCCGTCGCACTGCGAGACGCGCACCACCGCCCCTTCGACGGGCTGGCCCTTGTCGAGCGTGGTCACCCAGGCCAGCGCATTCTCGCGGCTCAGCTTGAAATGCACGCCCAGGTTCGTGACCAGCGCCGAGGTGCGCACGTACATCGTGCGGCCCGCGCCATGCCGTTCGTCCAGCAGCGATGCGCCCAGGCGCGGCGATGCGATCTCCACCACATGGAAGCCCACGGGGAGCGGAATGCCCACGACCTCGAACGGACGCAGATCGCCTCCCACGGACTTGGGCAGCTCCAGCGTCTGCACGCCGCCCTGCCCCGCGAGCAGCGACAGCATGCGCGTCTGCACATCGTCGCGGTCCTTGTCGAGCACGGCAGGCAGCGGCCCCTTCACATCGCGCCGGGCCCGCTGGCGATCGATGACGTAGTTGTCTTCGTAGCGCTGCACCTTGCGTAACCACGCAATGATCTCGGCGTCGGTGCGGGGGCTGAGCGTGCTCACCTGGCCTGCGGAGGTCGCACCGGCGGCCTGCGCGCCCGGCTGCAGTCCTTGCACGCGCAGGGCAGCCTCCACATTGCGCAGCGTCACGGGCAGCAGCGCGGGCGGGTGGTCGGCGGCCGGGCCTTCGGCAAAACGCTCCACGATGCCAAAGGGCGCGGCGGCGAACTTGGCCAGGGACGGCATGCCCCCCGTGGCGACCTTCAGCGGAAAACTGTCGGCATTGCCCAGCGGGCGGCCCGAGGCGTCCTTGAAGTCCTTAGGCAGCTCCAGCGTGAAGGCCGTGTTTTCGGACAGCGGCGCGCTGAACTGCACGCTACCCACCAGCCCTTCAGCATGGGCGCCCTGGGCGCCGCCCTCGATCTCGGGTTGGAGGGTTTCCTTGGCCGACTTCAGGCGGATGGCAGCGGCCAGCGCGCGCGGCACCGG
>JAGNPA010000065.1 GCA_017989885.1 Aquabacterium sp. | reverse complement strand
CGGCCACTCAGGTCGCTCGACACCGCGCCCGAGGCCTGCAAGGCGGCGTCCACCGCCATGCGGCCTCGCACGTTCAGGTCGGCTTTGCCCTGCACCTGCCAGTCGCCCCAGGCCAGTTGCTTCAGGCGGATGCGATGGCGCGTGGGCAACACCCCATCGTGCAAAGCCAGCGCCGCATCCAGCCCCTTCAAAGGCACCTCGCCCAGCAGGTTGCTGGCGAACTCACCCACTTGCACGCGCCCCAGGTGCACCGACACGGGAAAGCTCAGATTGCGGGGTGCCTGGGTGGGTGTGGTCGACGGCGGACCAGACACCCAGTTCAGGTGGGCTCGGCGCACCTGCAGCCCCTGGGCGCGCACACCGATCATCGAGGACACCTCCAGGTCAGGCACCAGCCTCAAGCCCTGCCAGGCCGGCGCTTCCAGGTGCAAGAAGCCCCCTCGCGGCAGGTCCACCTCCACCCGTTCGGCCTGAAAGGTGCCAAGCAAGGCCCCCTGGGGCGCGGTCACCCGCACGCCCACACCCGACAGCAAGCTCAGCACCCGTTGGGTGGCCCACGCGTTGTGCGCCAGACCCCACACGGCCACCAACAGGGCCAACACCACGGCCACGGCCGCCAGTGGCACCCACAGCCAGGGCCAGATCGCACGGCGGCGCGGCGGCGCCACGGGCGCACCATCAGGCTGAGCCGGCACCGGGTCGGGCAGTTCGCGCGACTCGCTCACAGGCTGATCCCCACGCTGAAGTGCACACGGAACTGGCCTGTCTCGGTGCCCCGGGCCAGGTCCAGCCGCAACATGCCCACCGGACTGCGCCAGCGCACGCCCACGCCATAACCCACATTCGGACGCAGGTCACCCATGCGTTCGGCCGCATCGCCCACGTCCACGAACACCGCCCCCAGCAGGCTGGGCATGCGCTTCATGATCGGATGCGCCAGCTCCACGCTGCCGGTGGCCAGCGCACGGCCCCCCGTGACGACGCCCTCACGCGTCACCCCCAAGGAGCGGTAGGCATAGCCACGCACGGAGTCATCGCCGCCCGCACGGAACAGCAAGGTGTCGGGCACGCTCACGGCATCGCCCGCCGTCACCTGCCCCGCCTCGGCGCGTGCGGTCAGGTGCCAGTCGGCCGGCAAGGGCTTGTAGGCCGTCACCCGTCCATAGGCCCGCACAAACGAGCCTTTGTCATTGAGCGCCGAATAAGTCTGGCCCAGGGTCAGCTCGGCCAGGCTGGTGAAGCCTTGCGTGGGCAAGACCTGGTTGTCCACATGGCGCCAGATCCATTGGGTGGTGCCGCTCAAGGCCGTGGCATTCGCCACCACCACCTTGTCACGCGAGGTCACGCGGGCGTGCTGGTAGGCCAGATAGTGGGTGCGCTCATGCACCTCGCCTTCTTCCAGCAGACCCACCCGGACGCGCTGGCTCGACGTCTCGGCATCGTCACTGTCCAGCAGGCGCGAGGCCTGCCCTGACACCAGTCCACGCACACGCCCCCGCCAGGGATGCGAGGTCAGATCCACCTGCCCACGCGATTCGCGCTTACCGATCTGCAGCGAGGTTTTCGCTTGCCAGTCCAGACCCCAGGCATTGCGGTGCAGATGCTCGCCCGACACACGCGGGCCCGTGTCGCTGCTCACACCCACCCCGACGGTGGCCGCCTGGAAGGGCATTTCACGCAGTTGCACCACGACCGGCGTGGCATCGGCCTGGGTCGGATCAAATCCTGTGGTGACAAAGACGTTCTCGAACAGGTTGAGCTTCTGGATGCGCTCCTGCCAGTCCAGCACCAGCTTCTCGTCGTAAGGCTCACCGGCCTTGAAAGGCGCCAGGTTCAGCACGGCCGAAGCGGGCTGACGATTCAAGCCCTCGACGCGGATGTCTCCGAACACGAAACCCGGCCCCGAATCGGCCACCAGGAACAGCTTGGCCGTGCGCTCGCTGGCGTCCACCGTCACCGAGGTACCGCTCCATGACGCTGTGGGGTAGCCCTGCGCACGCAAGCGCGCCAGGGCACCGTTCTTGGCCGATGACCACACGCTCTGGCGGAACACCTCGCCCACCGGCAGTCCCCAGTCGGCCGACAGCCGGTCCACCAGCGATTGCGCCCGCGCGTCACCCTCTGACAGCGCGACATCCAGCGCGCCTTCGTAGATCATCTGCACCTTGCTGATGCGGGTGCGCTCACCGGGGACCACCTTGAGGGTCACCACCACCGGCTTACCCTCCACCTCGTCATCGACGCGGGTGGTGATCTGGGCGCCGAAATAGCCCTCGGCTTCGAGCATGCTGCGTGCCTCGTCCGGCGCCGAAATGACCAGGCGGCGCAACTCGTTGCGGCTGATGCGCAAGGCATCGTTGTCGACCAGTTCGCGCTGAAAACGTGCCAGTTCCAGGTGCTGCGTCAGCAAGTCATCCAACGGTTCAGGGGCATCGACCTTCAGCTGCCAGACCAGGGGCGGCAAACGCCGGCGCGGCGTGACCACCGTGGCCGACGTGGCCTCGGCACCCTCCACCTGCGGCACAGACGCGCCAGGCGTGGGTGCAGCCGGTATGGCGGGTGCCGTGGGAACGCTTGATGAGGCCGGCACCGTCGGCGCCACGCCTTGCGCCGTGGCACACAGCGGCACCGCGCTCAAACACAAGGCGATCGCGGGCCACAGCCCCGGCTTCACTGTCACGAATTGGCTCATTTGCTCAGCAAACGCATGGCACTTTCGAGCCCTTGCAGGCTCATGGGGAACATGCGCCCCCCCATCAGCTGGTGCATGATCGAGACGCTCTGGCGGTAGTTCCACACCCCCGGCGGCTCCGGGTTGATCCAGACGTGGTTGGGGAAGGCATTCGTGAGCCGCCCGATCCACTCCGCGCCCGGCTCCTCGTTGTTGTATTCCACGCTGCCGCCTGCCTGCAAGATCTCGTACGGGCTCATGGTGGCGTCACCCACGAAGATGAGCTTGTAGTCCTTGTTGTACTTGCGCAGGATGTCCCAGGTGGGAATCTTCTCCGTGTAGCGGCGGTGGTTGTTCTTCCACATGAAGTCGTAGACGCAGTTGTGGAAGTAGTAGAACTCCAGGTGCTTGAACTCCGACTTGGCCGCCGAGAACAGCTCTTCCACCCGGTGGATGTGATCGTCCATCGAGCCGCCCACGTCCATCAGCAACAGCACCTTCACGGTGTTGTGACGCTCGGGCACCATCTTGATGTCCAGCATGCCGGCATTGGCCGCTGTGGCGTGGATGGTGTGGTCCAGGTCCAGCTCTTCGGCCGCGCCCTGGCGGGCGAACTTGCGCAGGCGGCGCAAAGCCACCTTGATGTTGCGCGTGTCCAGCTCGATCGAGTCGTCGTAATCCTTGAACTCGCGCTTGTCCCACACCTTGACGGCGCTGCGGTGACGTGAACGGTCCTGCCCAACGCGGATGCCTTCGGGGTTATAGCCGTAGGCGCCAAACGGCGAGGTGCCACCCGTGCCGATCCACTTGTTGCCGCCCTCGTGGCGCTCCTTCTGTTCTTCCAGCAACTCCTTCAGGCGGTCCATGAGCTTGTCCCAGCCCATGGCTTCGATCTTGGCGCGGTCTTCCGGGCTCAGTTCACGCTCGAACTTCTTGCGCAACCACTCCAGAGGCAACTCGCGGGTCAGGTCAATGGCCTGCGTGGCCCCCTGGAAGTAGGTGGCGAACGTCCGGTCAAATTTGTCAAAATGTGTTTCATTCTTCACCAGGGTCATGCGCGCCAGGTGGTAAAAATCATCCACTGAGGGGCCAATGACCTCACCCTTGATCGCTTCCAGCAAGCTCAGGTACTCCGGGATCGTGACCGGCAGCTTGGCGTTGCGCAAGGCGAAGAAGAAATCGATGAGCATGGGCTTTCCAGAAAGTCTCTGCGCTATTTTCACCTCGGATCGACCCAAACGAAAGCCTGGGGCCTCTTGAAGGCCCAGAAACTGAACGCCCGCCATGGAAACTCGCCATTTGCTGCTGGCCTTTGTCCTGCTGACCCACACGCTCACCACGGGCCTGTGGTGGACAGCCGGGACCTGGATGGGCCTGTCCAGCCGCGCGGCGCGCTACTGGCTGATCGCCACCCTGGGCAACGGCGTGGGCCTGTGTCTGATGCTGATACCCGGCAGCGGGCCCGCGATGCTGCGGGTGCTCACCGCCTGCTCCCTGGCGGCACTGGGCGCCATCTGGCTCAGGCAAGGCCTGCAGGTCTTCCTCAAACTGCCGCGCGCTGAAACACGCCAGCTGGTGTTGAGCATGGCGCTGATGGTGTTCAACATCCTGGTTTGCGTTCCCTTGGGCTGGCAGGCGGCGGGTGTGGCCGTCAGCGCGGGCGTGGTCGCGGCCACCATGCTGTGGAGCGTGCGCGAAGCCTTCCACCCGCTGCGCCAGGAGTTCAACCCGGGCACGGCCTGGACGGCAGCGGTGATGTTCGGGGTCGTGGCCCTGTGCGCCATGCTCACCGGCCTGAGCCAGTTGCGCCCGGACTGGTCTTGGCCCTGGTTGCAAAGCCCCCTCGACACGCGGCAGTTTGTGCTGACGTTTGTCAGCGTGACGCTGTCCATCCTGACCAGCTTCGTGCTGGGCTACATCGTCGTCATGCGGCTGGTGGCCCGGCTCGAACATCTGTCGCAGCACGACGGGCTGACCGGTTTGCTCAACCGACGCGCCATCGAGGCCCTGCTGGATCGCGAGGCGCAGCGCCTGGAGCGCTTCAACCAACCCTTCTCCATCCTGCTGATCGACATTGATCACTTCAAGCGCGTCAACGACCGCCTCGGCCACCCTGCGGGCGACCAGGTCCTGATCGAGGTGGCGCGGCGCCTGCAGGTCGAGGCCCGCGAGGTCGACCATGTGGCGCGCTATGGTGGTGAAGAGTTCTGCGTGCTGCTGCCGCACACCGAGCACGAGGGGGCCCTGCAGGCCGCCGAGCGTCTGCGTGAAGGCGTGTGCGAACGCCCCATCACCTGGGGCA
The DNA here is from genome assembly GCA_017989885.1 of Aquabacterium sp. GTDB lineage: Bacteria > Pseudomonadota > Gammaproteobacteria > Burkholderiales > Burkholderiaceae_C > Aquabacterium. Next base: position 3,253 of record JAGNPA010000065.1, on the reverse strand, counting down.
ATGCGACGGTGCCGGTCACCATCAGCATGGGCCTGGTCTGCGCCAACGACCCGAGGGAATCGCTGCAGTCCCTGTTGCGCCGTGCGGATGCCGCCCTGTATCAGGCCAAGGACGGAGGCCGCAACATGGTCGTGTCGGCGCCCACCAAGGACGACAGCGCCACGCCAGACGCCACGCAAGCGTGAGGTGAGCGCCTGAGAGACTCAGGCCCCCCCTCACCCACGCTTCAGCGGTTGTGGCGGGCCATGTGGACCAGCTTTTCGAACAGGCTGAGGTCTTGCTCGTTCTTGAGCAAGGCGCCCACCAGCGGCGGCACGCTGACCTTGTCGTCCTTGCTCTGCAGCACTTCCAGCGGGATGTCTTCGGCCACCAGCAGCTTGAGCCAGTCGATCAGCTCGGAGGTGCTGGGCTTTTTCTTGAGGCCCGGCAGGTTGCGCACCTCGTAGAAGTGGCGCATGGCCGCCTGCAGCAGGTCCTGCTTGATGTGGGGGAAGTGAACCTCCACGATCTCCTTCATCGTCGACGCGTCCGGGAAGCGGATGTAGTGGAAGAAGCAGCGACGCAGGAAGGCGTCAGGCAGGTCTTTTTCGTTGTTCGACGTGATGATGACCAGCGGGCGGTGCTTGGCCTGGATCAGCTGACGCGTCTCGTAGCAGTAGAACTCCATGCGGTCGAGTTCGCGCAACAGGTCGTTGGGAAACTCGATGTCGGCCTTGTCGATTTCGTCGATGAGCAAGGCGACCTGCTGATCGGCATCGAATGCCTGCCACAAGGTGCCTTTGACGATGTAGTTGTGGATGTCGCGGACCTTCTCGTCACCCAACTGGCTGTCACGCAAGCGGCTGACGGCGTCGTACTCATAGAGGCCTTGCTGGGCCTTGGTGGTGGACTTGATGTGCCATTGCAGCAGGGGCATGCCCAGCGCTTCGGACACCTGCTCGGCCAGCATCGTCTTGCCGGTGCCGGGTTCACCCTTGACCAGCAGGGGGCGCTGCAACTTGAGGGCCGCATTGACGGCCAGTTTCAAGTCATCGGTGGCGACGTATTGATCGGTACCTTGGAATTTCATGCGCTGACTCAACAGGGTTGCTACTGTGTTCGAGTATAGGCGTAGCCTCAATAATGGGCTGCACGTCCGTGTTTCACTCAGCAGCCATTTTCCCCTGCCCGCCCATGCAAACACTGCCTCACCTGCTTCGATCTTTCAGCGTCTTGACCACTGCAGCCTTTCTGGCCCTGGGCGCATGTGCCCAGGATGTCAAAGCGGGGGATGCCCAGGCGGCCCGCAGCAAGGTTGCCATGTGCATTGGCTGCCACGGCATTCCGGGCTACCAGTCCAGCTTCCCCGAGGTGCACAAGGTGCCCAAGATTTCGGGCCAGAACGCTGCCTATCTGGCCGCAGCCCTGACGGCCTACCGCAAGGGCGATCGCAAACACCCCAGCATGAAGGCCGTGGCCACCTCGTTGAGCGATCAGGACATTGCCGACCTCGCGGCTTACTACGCCACCCATGGTCAGGATCTTCCTGCCACCCCCGCCAAGGGGGGTGAGGCCAGCGCACCCGTGCAGGCCCTGCTGACCAAGGGCAACTGCGTGGCGTGCCACGGCGAGAACCTGAACAAGCCCATCGACCCGTCGTACCCCAAGCTCGGCGGCCAGCATGCCGACTACCTGTACGTGGCGCTCAAGGCGTATCACACGGTCAACAACCCGAACATTGGGCGCGCCAACCCGATCATGGCGGCGCAGGTACAGGCGTTCACGCCCAAAGAGCTGAAACAGCTGGCGCAGCACATTGCCACCTTGCCCAGCGATCTCAAAACGGTGCCGCAGTCACGACTGCGCTGAGCTTCTACGGCGCAATGCACTCCGCCCAAGCAAAAGCCCGCTCGAAAGCGGGCTTTTGTGTCTGTGGCCGGTGTTGAGGAAAGCGGCGTCCGCCGCCTCCCTCAGCTTGTGTTCAGGCCGCGTCCACCCAGAGCTTCTGGTCAGCCAGCATGCGCGCGATGACCGCGCCATCGCCCACGCTCGCGTCCAGACCGTAGCCAGTGCGCAGGTTGACGCCTTCCAGCACGATTTCCTGCGAGACGGTGCCCAGCCCATTGACGAGGTCGCCGTTCACGCTGATCTGAATGAGGGTGTCTGAGCCAGTGGTGTCAAAGTGCAGGTACTGCGACAGGTTGCCGGTGCCACCATCGGTGTGCTCGTTTTGCAGCAGATCGCGCAGGTCCAGCACATCGCCGCCGGCGGCGTGGGGCGTCAGGTCGAAGTCTTCAATGCGGTCCACCGTGGTTTGACCGTTCACGACATCGCTCAGGCGCCAGGCGAACACGTCACCGCCGGCACCACCGTTGAGGCGATCGTCGCCCTGGCCGCCGATCAGCAGGTCGTCGCCTGCCAGCCCTTGCAGCACATCGTTGCCAGCCTGACCGAGCACCTCATCCCCATCAGGGGTGCCGGTGACGGTACGGCCTTCGTTGTCGGTGATGGCGGCGTCGTTCGAGGCGACCAGGTTCATCACCTCGCCCTCCACCACCGTGGCCTGCAGGCGGAGGTATTCCACCGACTCGACCTCGTTGTCGTCCGACGTGGCAACGCGCACCTCGATCTTTGTCTCACCAGGCTGGAAGCTGAGGGGACCGGTCACGGCCTCCCATTGCTGAGTGCCCACGTTGAAGAACTCCAGCGCGGTCGATGAGTCAAGGCCTGGCTGGGCCGCGTCGGCGGGCGTGCCACCCGCTTGCAGCGCCAGGGACACCGTCACCACATCGGCGGCAGCAGCCGTCAGGTTCACCGTGAAGTGCGCGGCTTGCCCTTCAATGGTGTCGGCACCGTAGACCACCATGTAAGGCTTGTCGTTGTCGGTGATGGCCGCGTCGTTGGAGGCGACCGTGTTGACGGTCTCACCGCTGACAACGGTGGCTTGCAACTGAATGAACTCCAGGCCTTCGATTTCGCTGTCGTCCACGGTGGCCACGCGAACCTGCAACTGGGTCTGGCCAGCAGCCAAGGTCAGATTGCCGGTCACGGACTCCCATTGCTGGGTCGTGGTGTTGAAGAATTCGAGCGGGCCGATGGTGTCCACGCCTGGCGTTGCCGCGTTCACCGGGTCACTGCCGGCCAGCAAGTCGAGCTGGACGGTGACCGGGCCGGGCGACGGCTGGGTGAGGTTGACGGTGAACTGTGCCGGCTGACCTTCCACCGAATCTTGCCCGTAAACGACCAAGTAGGGCTTGTCGTTGTCGGTGATGGC
>JAGNPA010000377.1 GCA_017989885.1 Aquabacterium sp. | reverse complement strand
GCCGAAGAGGTGATCACCGTGGCGCCGGGTTCGGACAAGCTGAGCTGGTTCACGGCGCTGCCGCAGGTGCGCCGGGTGGCGCGCGAGGTGGCCGCACGCTTCCAGCCTGATCTGGTGCATGGTCACTATGTGACCTCGTATGGCCTGTGGGCCACGGCCTGCGGGCTGCGCGTGCCCAAGGTGCTGACGGCCTGGGGCAGCGACATCCTGGTCACGCCGCGCCAGAGTCGCCTGATGCGCATGGTGGTGGCCTGGTCCATGCACCATGCTGACCTGGTCACGGCCGATTCGATGGACATGATCGACGAGATCGCGCGCTATCACCCGGCCGGGCCTTGCCATCAAATCCTGTGGGGCGCTGACACCGACAAGTTCGTGCCGGCCACGCCCGCCGAGGGGTTCGAAGTGGTCAGCCTGCGCACCTGGGAGCCGAACTACAACATCGACGTGATCATTGACGCGTTTGCCCGGGTGGTGGCCGAGCGGCCTGACACGCAGATGACCTTGCACCTGCTGGGCGGTGGGCTGCAGCAGGCCGAACTGGAGCAGAAGGTCAAGCACCTGGGTGTGCAGGATCATGTGCAGTTCCACGGGAGGGTGGGCGATGCCGAGATGGTGGCCGCCATCCAGCGCAGCCGCGTGTCGGTGTCCGTGCCCACCAGCGACGCCACCTCGGTATCGGTGCTCGAATCCATGGCCTGCGGCCTGCCCATCATCGCCTCCGACCTGCCCGCCAACCGCCAGTGGATCGACGCGCAAGGCGGCTGGATTGTGACGGTGCGCGACGTGGACGCCTTGACCCAGGCTTTGCTGCAAGCGCATGACCACCCTGAGCAGGCCGCGCAGATGGGGCAGCACAACCATGCCCGCATCGAGCGCGACGCCTCGCGCCGGGGGCAGATGGACGCGATGTGGCGCCTGTACCAACGTGTGCTGCACCCGCTGATGCCACGCCTGGCACGCCGCCGTCCGGCCGAGCGCACCTGATCTGCCTGCCGATTTCGTCTTGCCACCTTTGATGCCCCTGCTGCCCATGCCTGATGCCCGCATCGTTTCCGTCATCGTGCCGTGCCGCAACGAGCGCGATCACATCGAGGCCTTTTGCCGCAGCGTGGCCGCGCAGCAGGTGCCCGAGGGCTGGGCACTGGAAGTGTGGGTGGCCGACGGCCTGAGCGACGACGGCACGCGTGAGCGCCTGAGCGCCTGGTGTGCGCAGGACGCGCGCTTTCACATGATCGACAACCCCGGTCGCATCGTCTCGTGCGGCCTGAACCGTTGCATCGAGGCCAGCCACGGCGAGTTCATCGTTCGCCTGGATGTGCACACGGTGTACGCCCCCGACTACATCTCGAGTTGTCTGGCCGTGTGGCAGGAAACCGGCGCCGACAACGTGGGGGGGCCGTGGCGCGCGCAGGGCGAGAGCGGCCCGGCGGCGGTCGTGCAGCGGGCGGTGGCCGCGGCGTTTCAGTCTCGCCTGGTGGCAGGCGGCGCCTTGTCGCGCGACCTGGCCTACAACGGCGAGGTGGACACGGTGTACCTGGGAGCTTGGCCTCGCGCCACCTTCGAGCGTTTCGATGGGTTTGACGAAAACCTGGTGCGCAACCAGGACGACGAGCACAACCTGCGCATCCACAAGGGGGGCGGACGCATCTGGCAATCGTCGTCCATCCATTCGACCTACTTCCCGCGCGCCAGCAAGATGGACGTGTTCCGCCAGTACCGTCAGTACGGTTACTGGAAGCCGTTTGTCATGCTCAAGCACGGGCAGGCAGCGGCCTTGCGTCACCTGATTCCGGGCCTGTTCGTGGCCGTTCTGATCCTGCTCTTGCTGGTGACCCTGATCGGGGTGCCGACCTTGATGTGGGCGCCGCTGTCGCCGGGGCTGCGCGAGGCGTTGACCTTCGCGGTCACCGCAGCCGCCACGCTGGCCTTGTTGCAGGGCTGGCTGTATGGCACGGCGGTGTTCTGGATCAGCTGGCGCATCGCCCGCGAGCAGGGCCGCGATCTGCGATGGCAGCTGCCCGATGTCATCGCCGCCTATCATTTTGGTTACGGCTTGGGTTCGATCCGCGGCTGGTGGGATGCCCTCGTGCGCCGCCGCCCTGATCCGGCTTTCGGTCGCCTGACGCGTTGACCTGTTTTCAGTGAGATCCCCATGAGTTCAGCTTCTGCCTCGCAGCCCTTCCTGCCCTTTGCCTTGCCCGAAATCGGCGAGGAAGAGATCGCGGAAGTGGTGGACACCTTGCGCTCAGGCTGGGTCACCACCGGCCCCAAAGCCCGCCTCTTCGAGCAGGCCTTTGTCGATTACCTGGGCGACGCCAGCCTGCAGGCCATTGCCGTCAACTCGGCCACCGCCGGCTTGCATCTGGCCCTGGAAGCCCTGGGCATCGGCCCCGGCGACGAGGTCATCACCACCACGCACACCTTCACCGCCACCGCCGAGGTGGTGCGCTACCTCGGCGCGGACGTGAAGCTGGTGGACATCGACCCTGCCACGCTCAACATCGACCCCGCCGCCATCGAAGCGGCCATCACGCCGCGCACCAAGGCGCTGATGCCGGTGCACTACGCCGGCCTGTCGGTGGACATGGATGCCATCCACGCCATCGCACAAAAGCACGGCCTGAAGGTGGTGGAAGATGCGGCCCATGCGCTGCCGACCACCTGGAAGGGGCGGACGATTGGCACGCTGCACCGCGATGCCGTGGTGTTCAGCTTCTATG
>JAGNPA010000064.1 GCA_017989885.1 Aquabacterium sp. | reverse complement strand
GGTGCGTTCGCGGCGGTGCCGATCCTGCTGGTGTGGATCTACCTGAGCTGGCTCATCTTGCTGATGGGGGCGGTGGTGGTGGCGTACACGCCCAGCCTGTTGTCGCAGGTGAAGCGTTGGCCCGATGTGCCGGGACACCGCTTCGCCTTGACGCTGGCCATCCTGAAGACCCTGTGGGCCGTGCAGCAAACGCCGGAGCGTGGCCTGAGCAATGAGGCGCTCGCAAGGGAGTTGCGCACCGATCCGCTGCAGATTGAGCCGTTGCTGGAGGCCTTGCAGGCCTTGGACTGGGTGGGGCTGTTGAACGAGGCGGGAGACGATCACGGTGGCCGCTTCGTGCTGCTGTGCAACCCGGATCAGACGCCGGCGGTGCCGCTCCTGGACGATCTGCTGTTGCGCCGTGACGGCGTGAGCGAGGGATTCTGGGGGGCGGCCCGCTTGGACACGCTGACCTTGGCGCAGGTCTTGCGCTGAAAGCCGGCCGGTGCGCGGTGCCGCATCAGGGTCTGCCCGCTGTTCAGATGGACCCCGGTCTGTCGCAATGGCGGTGACGTGTGACATTCGGCACGAGCGCTTGATGTGACGCAGGGTGTGGGGCTATATTGAATGCCTTGCAGGCCGTTTTTTGAATCGGGAATGAGGAGGAACTTCCATGAAAGTCAGTGACATCCTGCGCGTCAAGGGCAGCACGCTGTTCACCATACAGCCTGAGCAGCCCCTGGGCGAGGCGGCCGCATCCATGGCCGATCACGACATTGGTTCGCTGGTGGTGATGGACCACGGTGATCTGGTGGGCATGTTGACGTTTCGCGAGGTGATCAAGGCCACCGTGCGCAACAGTGGCGTGTTCGGCAGCCTGACGGTGCGCACCGTCATGGACGATCACCCCCTGACCTGCACGCCCGAGACCGAACTGGACGAGGTGCGCCGCATGATGCTGAGCCGCCATGCGCGTTACATGCCGGTGATGACCAACCGCACGCTGATGGGCGTGATCTCGTTCTACGACGTGGCCAAGGCCGTGGTGGACGGGCAGGACTTCGAGAACCGCATGCTCAAGGCCTACATCCGCGATTGGCCGGTGAACGAAGAGGAAACCGGCAAGGAACGCCAGGCGCTGCTGTGAGCCCGGCTGCCTGCTGATGCGCAAACGCCTGGTTGAGCCGGGCGTTTTGCTGTGCGGGGTGCGGGGGAGGGCCTTGATGGGGGACAATAAGCGCTTCCCTTTGCACTTCTGGTTGGCGCTCTATGGCAGGCAGCACCCTCGGTCTTTTGTTCACGGTCACGAATTTCGGCGAATCGCACGGCCCGGCGATCGGCTGCGTCATCGATGGCTGCCCTCCGGGCATGGCCTTGTCTGAAGCGGACCTCCAGCCCGATCTGGACCGTCGCCGTCCGGGCACCTCGCGCCATGTGACCCAGCGCAACGAGCCTGATGCCGTCGAGATCCTGAGCGGTGTCTACGAGGGCAAGACCACGGGCGCCCCGATTGCGCTGCTGATCCGCAACACCGACCAGCGCAGCAAGGACTACGGCAACATCCTGCAAACCTTCCGTCCCGGCCATGCCGACTACACCTACTGGCACAAGTACGGCATCCGCGATCCGCGCGGCGGCGGGCGCTCGTCGGCGCGCATGACGGCCCCGATGGTGGCCGCCGGTGCGGTGGCCAAGAAGTGGCTGCGCGAGCAGTTCGGCACCGAGATCCGCGCCTGCATGACGCAACTGGGTGAGCACCCCATCGCGTTTGAGGGCTGGGAGCATGTGCCCAACAACCCTTTCTTTGCGCCCAACGTGAGCCAGATCGACGCGCTGGAAGCCTATATGGACGAGTTGCGCAAGGACGGGGATTCCTGCGGCGCCAAGTTGATCGTCGAGGCCAGCGGCGTGCCGGTGGGCCTGGGCGAGCCGCTGTTTGACAAGCTGGATGCCGACATTGCCCACGCGATGATGGGCATCAATGCGGTCAAGGGCGTGGAGATCGGCGCGGGCTTCGAGAGCGTGCGCCAGCGCGGCACCGTGCATGGCGACGAGCTGCACCCTGATGGCTTTGCCAGCAACCACGCGGGTGGCGTGCTGGGTGGCATTTCGACAGGGCAGGATCTGCGTGTGGCGATTGCGATCAAGCCGACCAGCTCGATCCGCACACCGCGTCAGTCCATCGACCTGAACGGCCAGCCGGCCACGGTGGAGACCTTTGGTCGCCACGATCCGTGCGTGGGCATCCGCGCCACGCCGATTGCCGAGGCCATGCTGGCCCTGGTGCTGATCGACCATGCGCTGCGCCACCGTGCGCAGTGTGGGGATGTGAAGGTGGACACGCCCCGCATTGCGGCGCAGCGCTGATTCAGGTCGATTTCAGCTCGCTGGCGGCTTCGGGGCGCTCGATCAGTTCGATCTTGTAGCCGTCGGGGTCGGTGATGAAGGCGATGATGGTGTTGCCGCCCTTGATGGGGCCGGCTTCGCGGCTGATGCTGCCGCCCAGGGTGGCGGTCTTGGCGCGCACGGCGTCACAGACGGCCGCCGCGTTGTCGACGCCCAGGGCGATGTGGCCGTAAGCGGTGCCCAGCTCGTAGTGGTCGACGCCGTAGTTGTAGGTCAGCTCGATCTCGGCGTGCTCGGGGTTGCGACCGTAGCCGAGGAAGGCGAGGGTGTATTGCTGCTCGGGCCGGTCGGTGGTGCGCAGCAAGGACATGCCCAGGGCCTGGGTGTAGAAGTCGATGGAGCGCTGCAGGTTGCCGACGCGCAGCATGGTGTGCAAGAGACGCATGGTGTAGGTCCGTGTGGGGTGTCAGACAGGGCCACAGTCTGCCAGGGATGAGGCAGCTCATGCAGCCTGGGGTTTCTCACGGCCTCAAGAGGCGGCGAGGTGAAGGCGCAGTGCGTCGAGGTCCACCGTCAACCAGCCGCGCACGCTGTTGAGCAGGGCCAGGTCTTGCGCGTGATGCAGGTCGTCCAGTGTGAGACGTCGCTCCTGCAGTCGGCCTTCGGCCAACAGCGTGGCACGCATCACGCCTGGCAGCAGGCCACTGGGCAGCGGTGGTGTGTACCACTGGCCATCGAGCTGCAGGGCCAGATTGCCGATGGTGAACTCGGTGAGCTCGCCCGCCGCGTTGTAGAGCAGGGTGTCGAAACAGCCCGGTGGCGGGGTGAAGGGGGCATAGGCCGTGCGCCGGGTGGTCTTGTGGCGGATGAAGGCATCGGCCGGGGGCATGGGCTGCGTGGCCAGGGACACCCGGGCAGGGGTCGGCGTGTCGGGCAGGGGTGCGGCCTCGGCGCTGATACTCAGGTGGTCGTCCACCAGCAAGCGCACCTTGTAGAGGCCGGTGGGGTGCGCGTGCGCCAGGGCATGCAAGGTGTCGCTCACACGTTGAGCCAGTGCCGCGATGTGAGCTTCGTCGGCAAAGTGAAACGCCCGGGCGGCGGCCTGAACGCGTGCCAGATGAGCCGGCAGGCGCGCGAGCTGGCCGTTTTCCAGACGCAGCGACTCGAGCAACTGGAACGGTGCGTCGGCGCGGTGCAGGAAGGCCCGCTTGGCCTGCCACTCCTGAGCTTCACCGGGGCCGGTGGCGTCCAGGGTGATGCCGCTGCCGATGCCGCAGTGCGCGCGCCAGGGAGCGGGGGGCGGCAGGGTGTCGACCGTGACGGTACGGATGGGGACGTTGAAGGTGACCCGCCCGCCCGGCGCCATGAGCCCGACGGCGCCGCAGTAGACGCCGCGTGCGCTGCGCTCCAGCCGCGCGATGTGGTGCATGGCCTGGCGCTTGGGGGCGCCGGTGACAGAGCCACACGGGAACAGGGCCGCGAACACCTCGCTCAGGCGCAGGCCGGCGCGGCTGCGGGCGGTGACGGTGGACGTCATTTGCCAGACGGTGGGCAGGGCGTGCAGCTCGAACAGATCGGGCACGCGCACGCTGCCCACTTCGGCGATGCGCGAGAGGTCGTTGCGCAGCAGGTCCACGATCATCAGGTTCTCTGCCCGCTCCTTGGCGCTGGTGCGCAGGTGCTCAGCGGCGGCCGCATCGCTGTCGGCGTCCATCCCGCGTGGGGCGGTGCCCTTCATGGGGCGGGTGGTGAGTTGCTGGCCGTCCCAGTCAAAGAACAGCTCGGGCGAAACGCTGAGCACGGCGCCGGGCACGCGGCAGGCGGCCCGGGCATCGAGCATCACGGCATAGCTTTGCGGCTGGCTGCGGCGCAGGGCCATGAACCAGGGCCACAGGGCGGCAGGCTCGCCCTGGAAGGGGCTGTGCAACTGGGCAGTCAGGTTGATCTGGTAGACCTCGCCCGCCTGGATCAGCGACCGGATCTGCTCGACCTTCTGTTCGATGGCGGCTTGGTCCAGGTCAGCCTGCCAGGGGCCGGCTTGCCACGCGGGGCTGGGGTTGTCTGCCCCTGTGGCGGTGCTGGCGGGGGCGCCGGTCACCGGCTGACCATCCCAGGCCTCAGCCCGGTCGAACACGGCCCAGACGGCATAGGGCTGGCCGGGCGGCAGGGCCTTGACGGGCAGGTGCGGGTTCAGGCCGGGTGCGGCTTCGTACGCCACCCAGCCCACGCACCACTGGCCAGCTTGCGCCAGCGCGTGAGCCGCATCCAGCAGGCCTGCCACCTGGCTGGGATCATGGGCCACCAGCCAGCGGCTGGGGCGATCAAATCGCCAGCGTTGACGCGCGCCCTGGGGCGCCTCGGGGGGAGGCGGGAAGTCGACCAGGGCGGTCGGCAGGGCCGGGTCTTGGTCAAGCACGACGTGACGTCACGACGCTGATCGACAGCACGACGGTGGCCACGGCAAACAAGGCCAGCGCCCAGAACTCGAAGGGCACACCGAGCACGCTGACGGCGGCATCGGAGCAGTTGGCGCGCACCTCGAACCATTCGGGCCAGCGGGTGTCCAGCCCGAAGTAGCTGTTCACGCGGTCGGCAAAGGTCAGGGCGCAGGAGCTGGTCTTGGCGGCGACAAAGTGCTGCCACAAGGCTGCGGCGATGCCACCCAGGGCCAGTGGCAGGCTCAGGGCCGAGAGCACGCGCCGACCCAGGTTGCCGGGCAGGGCCGCGCCCACCAGGGCCAGCACGCTCAAGACGATGAACAGGATGCGCTGCAGGATGCACCAGGGGCAGGGCTGCATGTCAAAGCGATGCTGTGCCAGCAGCGCCAGACCGACCGATCCGGCGCACAGCAGGCCCAACACCAGCAGCATCAGGCGGGGACTCAGGGTGCGCATCGCGTCAGGCCACTTCGGCGATCAGTTCGATCTCGACACAGGCCCCTAGCGGGATCTGGGCCACGCCAAAGGCGCTGCGGGCGTGCACGCCCTTTTCACCGAAGACCTCGCCGAGCAACTCGGAGCAGCCATTGGTGACGAGGTGGTGTTCGGTGAAATCAGGGGCGCTGTTGACCAGGCTCATGACCTTGACGATGCGAACGACCTTGTCCAGACCGCCAGCAGCCACGGCCAGGGTGCCCATCAGGTCGATGGCCACCGCGCGGGCGGCCTGTTTGCCTTCATCGGTCGTCATGTTCTGGCCGAGCTTGCCCACCCAGACCTGGCCGTCCTTCTTGGCGATGTGCCCGGACAGGAAGATCTGGTTGCCCGTGCGCACGAAAGGCACGTAGGCAGCGGCCGGGACGGCCACGGGCGGCAGGCTGATGCCAAGGGTTTGCAGGCGTTGTTCGATGGACATGGGTGTGTCAGAAATGAGGGGTCGCAATAAGTTCGGATCCTACACCGATGACATCTACTGACACGCGCACACGGAATACGCTGACGATTGCACGCCGCCTCTGGCTGCCGCCTTTGGTGATTGGCCTGGCGGCGGTGGCCATGGGCATTGGGGCGGCTTGGACCATGAAGCGGGTGGACGCGGAGTCGGCTCAGGCTTTGCGCGCCCAGCAGGCCAAGCTGGGCGATGCCTACACCTGGTCGGGCTTGACCGAGGCCAATGCCGCGCGGGTGGTGGCGGTCTTGCAGTCTGCGGATGCGGGGCTGGATGAGCGGCTCAAGCCCGATGTGGACGCCACCTCGGCGCGCATCTCGACCTTGCAAAAGGGGCTGGAGGCCAGTTCGGTGTTGCCCGAGGAAAAAGCCTTGCTCGACACCGTGGGGGCCAAGCGCAAGGCCTACATCGACCTGCGCAACCAGGCGCGTGACCTCAAGAAAGCCGGCCAGGAAGAGGCCGCTTTGCAAGCGTTGAAAACGCAGGTTTTGCCGGCCGTGGCTTCATACCTGGATGCCCAGCGCGATTTTGTGCAACATGAGGCGGCTCGTTCCGAAGCTTTGCGCGCCGAGGCGCAGGCGCTGGCCATGACCGTGCTGTGGTGGGTGGTGGCCGGCATGGTGGGCATTGCAGTGCTGCTGGTGCTGACCACGCGTCAGTTGGCCAGCGCGCTGCTGGCGCCGCTCCAGTTGCTGGGCAAGGCCACCGATCAGGTTGGGGCGGGAGACCTGACGGCACACATCGAAGTGCGTCGGCACGATGAAATCGGTGACATGGCCACGTCCTTGCAGCGCATGCGCGATTCGCTGCGTGACATCGTGGCGCGGGTGCGCCAGTCGGCCGACAGCATTGCCACCGCTTCGGCCGAGATCGCCACGGGCAACGGCGACCTGTCGCGCCGGACCGAACAGCAGGCGGCCGCGCTGGAAGAAACCGCGGCTTCCATGCACGAAATGACCGAAGGTGTGCAGCAAAGCGCCAGCCATGCGCAGCAGGCGGCCCAACTGGCCGGACAGGCGGCGCAGGTGGCCAACCAGGGGGGCGAGGTCGTGGGCCGGGTGGTGCACACCATGGACGAGATCTCGCACAGCAGCCGCAAGATCGCCGACATCATCGGGGTGATGGACGGCATTGCGTTCCAGACCAACATCCTGGCGCTCAATGCGGCCGTGGAAGCCGCTCGTGCCGGGGAGCAGGGCCGTGGCTTTGCGGTGGTGGCCGGCGAGGTGCGCAACCTGGCGCAGCGCAGTGCCAATTCGGCGCGTGAAATCAAGAGCCTGATCGCCGATTCGGTGGACAAGGTGGAGCAGGGCAGCCGCCTGGTGAACGAGGCGGGTGAGACCATGGCCGAGATCGTGCGGCAGGTGAACCACGTGACACAGTTGATCTCCGAGATCCACACCTCGGCGCAGGAGCAGACCAGTGGCATCGCCCAGGTGAACCTGGCCGTGAACTCGCTGGACCAGGGCACGCAGCAGAACGCGGCGCTGGTCGAGCAAAGTGCGGCTGCGGCTGAAAGTCTGCGCAACCAGGCGGCCGAGCTGATGCAGATGGTGTCGGTGTTCAACGTGGGACAGGTGCGCTGATCTGGCCGCAAGGCGCTGTCCATCGCCCGGGAGGGTGACCCCTTCAGGGTGAGTGTGGGCGCCTGGCTTGTGCCGACAATCGGCCCGGGCGGGCCATGGGGGTGTCTGCCGCAGCGGAGGACACCATTGTGGGAGAGGCAGGCGCAGTGCGTGATGCCGTGCATCGCGCGCCGACAGGCATGGCCTTGTGGCTGGCGTTGCCCCTGAGTTGGCTGCTGGGTGTGGCCGGCCAGTTGAGCGAGCCAGTGCTGCGTGCGCCGCAGTTATACCGAGGCACGCTGTGGACCGCGCTGGGCCTGTGTGTGGCGCTCTTGCTGTGGCAGCGACAGCGTGGCGCCACCACTTGGCGGCGTTGGCTGTGGTGTCCGGTGATGGTGCTGCTGGCATGGGGCAGCACAGGTTGGCGGGCCCAGGAGCGCGCCACCCAGGTCTGGCCCTCCAGCTGGGATGAGGTGCCGGTGCGCGTGCGGGTGACGGGCCTGCCGCAGCCCCTGTCCGGTGGCACCTGGCGCTTTGATGCACGCTTGCTGCAAGCGCCCACCCCGCCTGCGGGCACACGCTTGCCCGAACACATTCGCTTGTACGCCGACGCACAGGCCGGCATGGCCACGGTGGCCGCAGGACAGGTGTGGGCCTTGAACGTGCGCCTGCATGAGCCCGATGGCCTGTCCAACCCCGGTGGATTCGACGCCACACGTGGCGTGTTCGAGCAAGGCATTCGGGCTGCCGGCAGCGTGCGCCATCGGGTGACCCCACCGTCGAAAGTGAGCGAGCCGCGCTGGTGGGAGCTCGGGCTCATCGACCGCTTTCGGCAAGGGGTGCGCGAGGCCATCCAGGCGCGTGTGGGCGAAGGTCGCGCCGCAGGGGTGCTGGTGGGCTTGTCCGTGGGAGACCAGTCGGCCATCGAGCGTGCGGACTGGGACATCTTTCGGCGCACCGGTGTGGCCC
>JAGNPA010000063.1 GCA_017989885.1 Aquabacterium sp. | reverse complement strand
ACCACCTGCCCGGTGCTGATCGTCGATGGCCAGGCCCAGGCGCTGCCCGTCATCCGCATCGTCGCCCCGGGCGGCAACTACGACTACCAGAACAAGTACTTCACCGATGAGGTCAAGTACCTGTGCCCCAGCGAACTCGATGCGGGCGAAGAGGCCGAGATCCAGCGCGAAGTGGTGCGGGCGTTCAAGACCCTGGGTTGCCGGGGCTGGGCGCGCGCCGACGTGATGATCCGCAAGGCCGACCGCCAGCCCTTCCTGCTGGAGATCAACACCTCGCCCGGCATGACCGGGCACTCGCTGGTGCCCATGTCCGCCAAGGTGGCGGGCCTGAGTTACGAGCAACTGTGTCTGCACCTGCTGGCCTCGGCCAGCCTGGACGCCCAGATCCGCTGACCCACCCGACCTCACCCTTCACCTCCACCCACTGCCATGTTGGCCGCCGCCGCCCTCAACCGCTACAGCTCACCCGATGAGACGCCGCAAGACGTCCATTGGATGAACGCGGCCGCCGCTGCACTGGTGGTGGTGGCGGTGCTGATGTTGCTGGCGGTGGGCCTGCTCAAGCTGGGGCGTCTGCCTTACTTTGATTTGCAGCGTGTGCAGATCGAAGGCGACCTGTCGCGCAACAACCTGGCCACCGTGCGGGCCAACACCGTGCCGCGCCTGTACGGCAGCTTCTTCCAGGCCGACCTGGCCCGCAGTCGCGCCGTCTTCGAGTCGGTGCCCTGGGTGCGCAAGGCGGTCGTGCGCCGCGTGTGGCCCAACCAGTTGCGTGTCACCCTCGAAGAGCACCAGCCGGCCGCTTTCTGGCGTCAGGCGCACAGCGAAGACCAACTGGTGAACACCTTTGGCGAGGTGTTTGACGCCAACCTGGGCGATGTCGAAGACGAGCGCCTGCCCACGCTGGAAGCGCCCGCCAACACCGACGCCCGACAGGCCGCCCACATGCTGCAGATGCTGCACCAGTTGCAGGCCGTGTTCAAACCGTTGGGTGAGGTGGTCACGCTCAAGCTCAGCGACCGGGGCTCCTGGTCGCTGCAACTCGATGACGAGGCCCAGGTCGTGCTGGGACGCGGCAGCGACGCCGACATCCTGGCGCGCGCCGAACGCTTCGTCGCCACCCTGCCTGAACTGCGCCGCTACTACCCGGCGCCCCTGTCTCAAGCCGATCTGCGTTATCCGCAGGGGTATGCCGTCAAGCTCCGTGGCCTGACGACCCTGCAGGACGGCGCGGCGCCTCCCAAGAAATCATTGTCTTCAACCCGTTAACGCAAACACACCATGGCCAAGGAATACAAGGATCTGGTTGTCGGACTCGACATCGGCACTGCCAAGGTGATGGCGGTCGTGGCCGAAGTCATGCCCGGCGGTGACCTGCGCCTGGCTGGCCTGGGCATGGCGCCCAGCCACGGCCTCAAGCGCGGTGTGGTCGTCAACATCGACGCCACCGTGCAGTCCATCCAGCAGGCCCTCAAAGAGGCCGAGCTGATGGCCGACTGCAAGATCGCCCGTGTCTGGACCGGCATCACCGGCAGCCACATCCGCGGCCAGAACAGCACCGGCATGGTCATCGTGCGCGACAAGGAAGTCGCGCCCATCGACGTGCAGCGCGTGGTGGAGACCGCCAAGGCCATCAACATCCCCAACGACCAGCGCCTGCTGCTGGTCGAGCCGCAAGAGTTCATCATCGACGGGCACGAGGTGAAAGAGCCCATCGGCATGAGCGGCGGCCGCCTGGAGGTCAAGGTCCACATCGTGACCGGCGCGCAAAGCGCGGCCGAGAACATCATCAAGTGCGTGCGCCGCTGCGGCCTGGAAGCCGAGCAACTGGTGCTCAACCCCAGCGCGTCGAGTTCGGCCGTGCTGACCGAGGACGAAAAATCCCTGGGCGTGGCCATGGTCGACATCGGCGCGGGCACCACCGACGTGTCCATCTTCACCGATGGCTCGGTGCGCCACACGGCGGTCATCCCGATTGCCGGTGACCTGATCACCAGCGACATCGCGATGGCGCTGCGCACCCCCACGAAAGACGCCGAAGACATCAAGGTGGACTACGGCGTGGCCAAGCAGCTGCTGGCCGACCCGAACGAACACGTCGAGGTCCCCGGCCTGGGCGACCGCGCCCCGCGCATGCTCTCGCGTCAGGCCCTGGCCGGTGTCATCGAGCCGCGCGTCGAAGAGATTTTCTCGCTGGTTCACCAGGTGATCCGCGATTCTGGTTACGAGGAACTGTTGTCGTCGGGCATTGTCCTGACGGGCGGCTCGGCGGTCATGCCTGGCATGGTCGAACTGGCCGAAGACATCTTCCTCAAGCCTGTGCGCAAGGGGACGCCCTTGTACGCAGGCCCCCTCCACGACATGGTGGCCAGCCCGCGCTCGGCCACCGTCATGGGCTTGCTTGAAGAGGCAAGGCTCGCGCGTTCGCGCGGGATGAAGGCGGCGCAGCAGGTGGGGTCGGTTCAGACCCTGTTCGGCCGCGTGCGCGACTGGTTTGTGGGCAGTTTCTAAAAAAAGTTTTACTCAATTCAACCGGCAACCGTTAGACAAGAGAGAGGTACGACATGGCCATCGAGATGATCGACAACTTTGACATGGGCACACAGATCAAGGTGATCGGGGTGGGCGGCGGTGGCGGCAACGCCGTCGAACACATGATCAGCGAGAGTGTGCAAGGCGTGCAGTTCATCTGCGCCAACACCGATTCGCAGGCGCTCAACCGCTCCAGCGCCGAGGTGCTGCTGCAGCTGGGCAATTCCGGCCTGGGCGCTGGCGCCAAGCCCGAAGCGGGCAAGGCTGCGGCCGAAGAGGCGGTGGACCACATCCGCAACGCGCTGGACGGCGCGCACATGGTGTTCATCACCGCCGGCATGGGCGGCGGTACCGGCACCGGTGCGGCCCCCGTGATCGCGCGCGTGGCCAAGGAAATGGGCATCCTGACCGTCGGCGTGGTGACCAAGCCGTTCGACTTCGAAGGCAACCGTCGCCAGAAGCAGGCCGACGCTGGCCTGGCCGAGCTCGAAGCCAATGTCGACTCGCTGATCGTGGTGCTCAACGAGAAGCTGCTGGAAGTCATGGGCGACGACGTCACCCAGGAAGAAGCCTTCGGCAAGGCCAACGACGTGCTCAAGAACGCCGTCGGCGGCATCTCCGACATCATCCACATCCCGGGTCTGGTGAACGTCGACTTTGAAGACGTCAAGACCGTGATGAGCGAGCCTGGCAAGGCCATGATGGGCACGGCCACTGCTGGCGGCCCGGACCGCGCCACCAAGGCGGCCGAAGCCGCTGTGGCCTGCCCGCTGCTGGAAGGCATCGACCTGTCGGGCGCCCGTGGCGTGCTGGTGCTGATCGCGGCCTCCAAGGCCACCTTCAAGCTGAGCGAGTCGCGCAACGCGATGAACACCATCCGCCGTTACGCCGCCGAAGACGCGCACGTGATCTACGGCACGGCCTACGACGAAAGCCTGGGCGACCAGTTGCGCGTGACCGTGATCGCCACCGGCCTGTGCTCGGCCAAGCGTGCCGCGGCTCCGATGACCGTGGTGCACAGCGCCCTGCGCACCGGCACGGACAACATCCCCGTGCTGACCGACCCGGTGGCCCCGCACCCCAGTGGCCTGGGCATGGGGCGTGCCACGGCCGGTGGTGACTTCAGTGGCCTGAACACCCCGAGCGTGTGGCGCAGTGGCCGCACGCAAGCGGCAGCCAAGGTTGACGCGCTGGCCAGCAACGGCATGGACGAGATCGAGATCCCGGCGTTCCTGCGTCGCCAGGCCGACTGATCTCCTTCTCTCTCTCGTTGTTGCCTCTTTCCCCCTGCGCCCTGCCGGTCGCAGGGGGTTTTTGGCCGTTTGTCTTTTGTCTCTCAGTCGAATCGATGCGTGCCTGCTGACAAGGCTTGCCAGATCGTGTCCGTCATCGGCACATAGCCGCCCGGTGTGAGCACATACAAGGCATCGTGGACCACGGCCGGGTCGTAGCCCTCCCGTTTGAGCGCCACCTTGCTGTACTTGAACGTCGCGGTCACCACGTGGTCATCGCGCAGCCGCAGGAACAGCGGCACCGCATAGCGCGGCAGTTGCGCGTACAGCGCCTGCGCCAGTGCAGCCCCATCGAAGGGCCCCGCGTCATCGCTCAGTGTGAGCGCCGCCATGCCGGCACGGCCATCGGCCCCCGGCACCGTCACCCCGTACACCACCGCTTCGGCCACCTCGGCCTGGTGCGCGAGCACGCCTTCCACCTCGGTGGTCGCCACGTTCTCGCCCTTCCAGCGGAAGGTGTCGCCCAGACGGTCGACAAACTGCATGTGATGCAGACCCTGGTGGCGCACCAGGTCGCCGGTGTTGAACCAGGCGTCCCCTTTCTTGAACACGTTGCGCAGCACCTTGGCTTCGGTGGCCTTGGTATCGGTGTAGCCATCCAGTGGGGCACGGGGGGTGATCTCGGTGATCAGCAGGCCCACCTCGCCACGGTTGACCCGGCTCATGTGCCCACCTCGGCCGCTGCGCACCGGCAGTTCGGTGTCCATGTCCATGCGCACGATGGCAAAGGACAGCGGGCACAGGCCGGTCGTGCGGGGCAGGCCCAGGGCGTTGATGAAGGCCAGGTTGCACTCGCTGGCGGTATAGAACTCGGCGATGTGGTCGATGCCGAAGCGCTGCTGGAACGCGTCCCAGATCTCCGGGCGCAGCCCGTTGCCGATCATCGCGCGCACGCGGTGCTGGCGGTCATCCGGCCGGGCGGGCTGGTTGAGCAGGTAACGGCACAGCTCGCCGATGTAGCAAAAGGACGTGGCCTGATGGCGCCGCATGTCATCCCAGAAGCGCGAGGCGCTGAACTTGGGGGCGAGCACCAGGCTGGCGCCGGCGCCCACCACGGCGCCCCAGGACACCGTCAGCGCGTTGTTGTGATACAGCGGCAGGGGGCAGTAGAGCACGTCGTCCGGGCGCAGGCGCAGGCCCATGATGCCCATGCCGGACATGCAGCGGTGCCAGCGGTAGTGCGACATCACCGAGGCCTTGGGCAGGCCGGTCGTGCCGGACGTGAAGATGTGGAAAGCCGGCTGATGCAGGCGGATGCTGGCGGTCTCTGGTGGGTTGTGGCTGGGTGCCACGGTCAGTTGCTCGCTGGACCAGCTCAGGCCTTCGGGCGGCGGGGCCTCGCCTTCCCACCACCATCGCTCGCACAGGGTGGCGCGCTCGGCGGGGGGCAGGCTGTGCAAGGCGTCGACACAGGCCTCGCCCACCACCATCAGAACCGGGCGGGTCAGGCGAATGCTGTGCGCCAGCACCTCGCCCCGTTGCTGGTTGTTCAACAAGGTGGCGACGGCACCCAGCTTGACGGTGCCCAGCACCCAGGCGAGCACCTCGGCGCGGTTGTCCAGCAGCACGCCCACGGCATCCCCGGGGCGCACGCCCGCAGCCTTGAGGGCGTGGGCACAGCGGTTGGCCCAGGCGTTGAACTCGGCATACGTCCAGTGGCGCTCGCCGCAAACCAGCGCCGGGCGGTCGGGATGACGTGCCGCCTGGAGGGCAAAGGTCTGGCCAATCGAGCCGAGCTTGGTGGGACGCAGGCGCAGCAAGCCGATCAGGCCCCTCAGCAGTGGGCGGACATCGGTGCGGACGGTGCGCCAGGCGGCAGGGATCCAGTCCAGCAGGCTGACGGTGGTGGACGCGGCGGGCGCCCGGTCGGAGGCAGATACAGTCATCGGACCAGTCTAGGTGGCCCTGCCAGGGGGCTGGCCACCGCAGTCCGTGCGTTTTCCGCGGTGAAGGGGGAAAACGCGACGCGCTGGCTCAGTCGTCCAGCGCGGCGAGGGCCGCTTCACGGGCGCGGTCGATGGCCTCGCCGATGGCCGGCCCCTTCAGGCCCCGAGCCAGGGCCTCGGCCGAGACGCGGGCGGTGTCCACCGCCTGGCCCAGGCTCAGCGCCCGCTGCAGCCGCACGCCCTGGGGGTAGGGCTGATCGCTGAAGCCCAGCCGCCCACGGGCATCGCATTCGCAGGCCAGCAGCACCTCGGCGAAGCGCTGCGGCTTGCGCCAGGCATCGCAGCGGCCGAGCAGGCGCAGCACGGCGCTGGCGCCAAAGTTGCCGCTGCCATGGATGTTGCCGTGTTCACGGGCCACCACGTCGGCCAGCTCGCGGCAGTCGTTGGGCACGCGCAGCCGGGCGTTGACCGCCTGCAGCAACTGCACGCTGCGGCCCTCGTGGCCGAGGTGTCGGGGCAGGATGTCGGCCGGCGTGGTGCCCTTGCCCAGGTCATGGCCCAGGCAGGCGTAGCGCACGCTCAAGGGGGTCTGCAGCTGCGCGGCCATGTCCAGCACCATCATCACGTGCACGCCGGTGTCGATCTCGGGGTGGTAATCAGCCCGCTGGGGCACGCCCCACAGGCGATCCAGCTCGGGCAACAGGCGGGCCAGGGCGCCGCAATCGCGCAGCACCTCGAACATGCGCGAGGGGCGTTCTTCCATCAGGCCGCGGGCCAGCTCCTGCCACACGCGCTCGGCCACCAGGTGGTCCACCTCGCCGGCGTCCACCATCTGGCGCATCAGCGTCCGGGTTTCGTCGGCCACGGTGAAGTCGGGGAAGCGGGCAGCAAAGCGCGCCACGCGCAGGATGCGCACGGGGTCCTCGGCAAAAGCGGGCGAGACATGGCGCATCACCCGGTCGGTGAGGTCGCGCTGGCCGCCATGCGGGTCGATGACGCGGCCCTCGGTATCCTCGGCCATCGCATTGATGGTCAGGTCGCGGCGGATCAGGTCGTCCTCCAGCGTGACGTCCGGGGCGGCGTAGACCTGGAAGCCGTGGTAACCGTGGCCGTGCTTGCGTTCGGTGCGCGCCAGGGCGTACTCGTCCTGGGTGTCGGGGTGCAGGAACACCGGGAAGTCTTTGCCCACCGGGCGGAAGCCGGCCGCCACCATGGCGTCGGGCGTGCTGCCCACCACCACCCAGTCACGGTCGCCGCCCGGGCGGCCCAGCAAGCGGTCGCGCACGGCGCCGCCAACGAGATAGATCTGCATGGGTGGCAGTGTAGCGAGGCCCGCCGCCCTGGCGCGTGCCGGCACCGCAGCGGTGCGCTGCGGCTGGCACACAACGTGCATTCACACGGCTCAGGCTGAGGGGGTTTTCGCTTTCTTCAGCGCCGCCAGAGCGAGGTAGTCGGCCACCGGCACCTCCTCTGCGCGGCGTTGCAGATCGAAGTCCGCTTCGATGCCGTGCTCGGCCATCCAGGCGCCCAGCGTGTGGCGCAAAATCTTGCGACGCTGCGAAAACGCCACGGCCACCATCTTGGCGAACTCGGGCAGGTCCACCTCGGGTGGCGTGGCCAGCGGGATCATGCGCACCACGGCCGAGTCCACCTTGGGCGGCGGGTCGAACGAGCCCGGCGGCACGTCCACCACGCACTCCATGCGGTAGCGCCACTGCAGCATCACGCTCAGGCGGCTGTAGTCCTTGTTGCCGGGCGTGGCCACCATGCGGTCGACCACTTCCTTTTGCAGCATGAAGTGCTGGTCCAGCACCTGATCGGCCCAGGGCAGCAGGTGAAACAGGATGGGGCTGGAGATGTTGTAGGGCAGGTTGCCGATCAGGCGCAGCTTCTGGCCGGCCTCCTGCGCCAGGGCGCCGAAGTCCACCTTCAGCACATCGGACTCGATGACGTTCAGCTCGGCTCGCTTGCGCAGGCGGGCGGCCAGGTCGCGGTCGAGCTCGATCACGGTGAGCTTTTCGCTGCGCTCGACCACCGGGTTGGTCAGGGCGCCCAGGCCCGGGCCGATTTCGACCAGGTGCTGTCCGGGCTGCGGCGCAATCGCGCGCACGATCTCGTCGATGACGCCATGGTCAACCAGAAAATTCTGACCAAAGCGCTTGCGGGCGATGTGTCCGCCGCCCCCTTGCACGGCACGCTTGCCGCCCGGGCGGGCGGGCTTGGAGCGGGGGTCAGGGCGCATCGCGCATTTCCACCCAGGCTGCGGCACGCAGCTCGCGCGCCCAGTCTTCGTAGGTCGACTCGAAGCGCCGCTCACGCAGCACCGAGCGGGCCGCCTCGCGCTTTTGTGCGTCGGTGAGCTTGACCTCACGCCGTTCGATCAGCTGGATCAGGTGCACCCCGAAGCGGCTGACGATGGGCTGCGAAATCTCCCCGGCTTGCAGGGCCATCAGGGCGCGCTCGAACTCCGGCACGAACTGGCCGGGCGAGGCCCAACCCAGGTCGCCCCCGTTGGCGGCGCTGCCGTCTTGCGAGTGCTGGCG
>JAGNPA010000376.1 GCA_017989885.1 Aquabacterium sp. | reverse complement strand
CCACGCTGGCCCGCCGCCTGTCAGACACCCTGCATCAAG
Source organism: Aquabacterium sp. (assembly GCA_017989885.1). Taxonomy (GTDB): domain Bacteria; phylum Pseudomonadota; class Gammaproteobacteria; order Burkholderiales; family Burkholderiaceae_C; genus Aquabacterium. The sequence continues at coordinate 2,705 of JAGNPA010000376.1, read as the reverse complement.
GGGATTTCGAGTCAGGTCTGGCGCTGGCGATTGAAGAAATCGGTTTACTGCTGCACCAGCACTACCCTGATGACGGCCGCACCCACAACGAGAACGAACTACCCAACGCCGTGGTGCTGCTCTGACGACTGCCTGTGTCATGATTTCACCGTTCATCCCAGGAGGCTTCATGTCCCAGAAATCCCTGGCCCCGCACGGGCACACCCTGATCCTCGCCATGCTGGCCGCTGCCTTGAGCTCACAGGCCACGGCTGCCGATGCCCCGCCGCCCATCAAGCCTGGGCTGTGGGAGATGGTCAACGATGCGCAACAGCTCAACGGGCAAGCCATGCCGGATTACACCGCGCAGATGGCCCAGGCCATGAAGGACATGCCCCCGCAGATGCGCAAGCAGATGGAGGCGCAGATGAAGGCACACGGCGTGCAGATGGCCCCCGGCACGGCCGGCAGCATGGCCATGCGCATGTGCCTGACGCCCGAGATGCTGTCGCAGAACCGTTGGCAGAAGAGCGATGAGAACTGCAAGAGCGAGATGGTCAGCCGCAGCGGCAACACCTGGAAGTGGAAGATCACATGCCCACAAGGCAAGGGCGAGGGTGTCACCACCTTCACCAGCAACGAGGCCTACAGCACCCAGATGCACATGACCATGCTGCAGGACGGGCGCCCCCAGAGCATGACGATGAAGCACCACGCCAAATGGCTGGGCGCAAACTGTGGCTCACTCAAACCCGTCTCGCCGCCCCCCGCCCCTAAGAAGTGACATGACGAGCTTGATGAAGGCCGCCGACATCGGCCATTTCTTTGCCACCCTCCAAGCCGCCAACCCGCACCCGGAAACCGAGCTGGAATACAGCACGCCGTTCGAGCTGTTGACCGCCGTGCTGCTGTCCGCCCAGGCCACCGATGTGGGCGTCAACAAGGCCACGCGCAAGCTCTACCCGGTGGCCAACACCCCGCAGCAGATCCTCGACCTGGGGCTGGAAGGCCTGTGCGAGTACATCAAGACCATCGGCCTGTACAAGAGCAAGGCCAAGCACCTGCTGGAAACCTGCCGCATCCTGATCGAGCAGCACGGCGGCGAAGTGCCCCGCACGCGTGAGGCGCTGGAGGCCCTGCCCGGTGTCGGCCGCAAAACCGCCAATGTGGTGCTGAATGTGGCCTTTGGCGAGCCCACCATGGCGGTGGACACGCACATCTTTCGCCTGGGCAACCGCACAGGTCTGGCCCCCGGCAAGACGCCGCTGGAGGTGGAGCAAAAGCTGCTCAAGCGCATCCCGGCCGCGTACATGCTGCACGCCCACCACTGGCTGATCCTGCATGGCCGCTATGTGTGTCAGGCGCGCAAGCCGCGCTGCTGGGAATGCAGCGTGTCCACCTGGTGCAAGTTCAAGCCCAAGACCGCCGCGCCCGCTTGAGCGCGCCAGCGTGGAAGGTCACACGCTCAGGCCTTCGGAGATCGTCGGGTAGCGCAAGGCCACCCGCAGCTCGGTTTTGAGCCGCTGGTTGTGCAGGCGGCGTGACTCGCCCATGAACGACAACTGCATCGGGCTGAGCTGCTGGGCCGCCTCGACCCGCGACAAGCGGGGGGCGCGCGGCAGGCCGAAGTGATCTGCCACCCAGTCGAAGTAATCGCCCATGCGCAACTCGGTGTCGTCGCACACATGCACGACCCGACCGGGGCGACCACGCCACAAGGCCGCCACGCAGGCGCGCGCCAGGTCGTCGGCGTGGATGTGGTTGGTGTAGACGTCGTCTTCATGCCGCAGCAAAGGGCTGCCGCGCCGCACCCGCTCGCGCGGATCGCCGCCATCGCGGTCGAGCGCATAGATGCCCGGGATGCGCAGCAGGCTCACCCGCGTGCCCCATTGGGCCGATTGCTGGCGCCCCCACCAGCGCAGGCGCGCTTCCGCGTCGACCCGACGGCGCCCCCGGTCGGTGGCCGGCTGTACCGCGCGCGTCTCGTCGAACCAGGCTCCGCCCGCATCACCATAGACGCCGGAGGTGCTGCCGTACACCAGCGACTTCACGCCGCCACGCCGACCCAAGGCCTGCAGCAGGCGGGCCGTGCGCGGGTCCTGGTTGCCCGCCGAGGGCGGCGGCGCCAGGTGCAACACCCGTGTGGCCAGCCCGGCCAGGCGCGCCAGCGTGCGGGGGGCATCCAGATTGCCCACGATCGGCACCAGGCCTTGCGCCCGCAGCGCCGGCACGCGGTCAGCTTGCGAGGTCAGAGCCAGCACGCGACAACGGGGGCGCAGTGCCTGCGCGGCACGCTGGCCCACATCTCCGCAGCCCACAATGAGGACACGGGTTTGACGAAATCGGGTCGGACGCAAGGGCTGAGGCTGGAACATGGCAGGTCTGAGCGAAAATCCAGCTTGAGATTCTGAGGCCTCGGGGCGCTTGCCCCGGTTTGTCGCGATGCGGCCTCAGCCGCCCTGTTGTCTTGAGTGTGAGTCCATCATGAGTTTTTCCGTTGCCATCCAGCCCAGTGGCCGTCACTTCACCATGGAAGCCAACGAAACGGTGCTGGGTGCCGCCATCAGTGCCGGCATCGGCCTGCCCTACGGCTGCAAGGACGGCGCCTGCGGCTCGTGCAAGTGCAAGCTGGTGTCCGGCCAGGTCAGCCACGGCCCCCACCAGGAAAAGGCCCTGAGCGCCTCCGACGAAGCCGCCGGTTACCTGCTGACCTGCTGTGCCAAGCC
>JAGNPA010000375.1 GCA_017989885.1 Aquabacterium sp. | reverse complement strand
GGCCTGGCCGGGCTACGCCGAGCCCGAGGTGGTCAAGGCGTTCGAGACCCGTACCCGTGCCCGGGTCGAGCTCACCACCGTCGACACCGACGAAGCGCTGTGGCAGAAGATCACCGACCCCAGCGGGCCTGGCTTTGACGTCTTCGCGGTCAACACGGCCGAGTTGCAGCGCTACCTGGCGAGCAACCGCGTTCAGCCCATCGACACCACCCGCATCCCCGGCACCGTACGTCAGCAACCGCGTTTTCGGCAGGTGGCGGCCATTCCCGGTCTGGTGCGCCACACTGCCAAAGGCGAGCAGGTCTACGCCATCCCCTTCACTTACTCGGCCATGGGCCTGATCTACGACAAGCAGCAGGTCAAGGCCGCCCCAGACTCCATCCAGGCGCTGTGGGACCCGCAATGGCGCGGCAAGGTGCTGGCGTACAACGGCGGCACACACAACTTCTCGCTGGCGACACAGGTGATGGGACTGCCCGCCCCCTTCCGCATCCCGCCGCAAGACACCGAGGCCTCGGCGGCCAAGCTGATCTCTTTGCGGCGCAACGCCCTGGGCTTTTACACCCAGCCTGATGAGTCGGTGCGCCAGTTCGTGCGCCACAAGGCTGCGCTCATGTTTGCCAACTACGGCATGCAACAGGTGCATCTGCTGCGCGCCGCCGGGGTCGACGTGGGCTACGTCATCCCGCGTGAAGGCGCCCTCGCCTGGCTCGATTGCTGGGCCATTCCCCGCAACGCCCGCCATGTGCCCCTGGCCCATGACTGGATCGACCACCTGCTCGGCGACACCGCCAGCCGCCTGCTCGTCACACGCCAGGGCCTGGCCAACACCGTGAGCCCCGTCGCTCAGGACGCCAGTAACGGCAACCTCATCTGGCTGCAACCCGTGGAAAACGCCTCGCGACGCGAACAGCTGTGGGCCCGCATCCATTCGGGTGCCAAGCTGAGCAAGGTGATGGCACCATGAAGCTGGGCATCGTCTGGCGCACGGGCATTGCCCTGGCTCTGGTCGGGGTGCTGGCCTCTGGCCTGACGGGCTACTACGGTTTCACCGAAAGCCGGGCGCTGCTGCAATCGGCCGCCGAACAACGCCTGCTGACCGCCACCCGCGTGCTGGCACGCCAGCTCAGCGTGGGTCTGGACAACGCCAGCCGCGACGTGCTGATGGTGGCCCAGCACCCCGGCACACTGGGATTGCTGCAGACCTGGGAGAGCCAGACCCCCAACAGCCGCGGCAGCACCATGGCGGCGCTGTTTGACACCATCTTGCACACCCACCCCGAGTATTTTCAGATGCGGCTCATCGCGGCCGCCGACCACGGCGCCGAGCGCGTGCGCGTGGACCGCAGCGATGAAGGCCTGCTCCGCGTCTTCGAAGAGGATCTGCAGGAAAAGGGCCACTATCCCTACGTGATGGAAACGCTGCGACTGCCGGCAGGCGCGGTGTACGTGTCCCGTGCCAGCATCAACCACGAAATGGGTGCGCATGCAGGCCGGCACAGCCCCTCGCTGCAAGTGGCCACGCCCGTGTACGACGCGCAGCAACAGGCGCTGGGGCTGATCGTGGTCAACATCGACCTGGCCCGACTGTTCAAGCAACTCGCAGCCGACCTGCCTGACACCTTGAGCCTGTACCTGAGCAACAGCCAGGGCGACTTCCTCATCCACCCCGACCCGAAGCAGGCCTTCGCCTTTGACCGCGGCCAGCGCGCGCTGGTGCAGGACGCTTTTCCTGATACCCGCAAGTTGATCGGTGATCACGTGGAAGACGGCCCCCAGCAACTGGTCACCCTCCAGGCCACCGACACGCCCGAGCAGGCCCTGGTCGCCGCCTTCGTGCGCCAGCCCCTGGTCGGCCTGCACAACGACGAAGGCTTCGTGATCGGCCTGGGCCAGCCGCTGCGATCCGTGCTGGCCGATGCCGACCAGCTGGGCCGCACCAGCTTGCGCATCGTGCTGGCCTTCAGTGCCTTGGCCATCGTGCTGGCAGCCCTGCTGGCGCGCCGGCTGTCCAAGCCCCTGCACCAGTTGTTGCGCGCCCTGCGCGAATTCGGCCAAGGCGCGCACGATGCCCCGCTGCCCTTGCCCGTGACGCGTCACGACGAGTTCGGCACCCTGGCCCGCGCCATGGCCGAAATGCAGACTCAGATCAGAGGCCAGTTCGCCTCGCTGGAGCTCAAACAGCAGGAACTGGATCGGCTCGCCAGCCACGACACCCTCACGGGCCTGCCCAACCGCCGCCTGTTCATGGATCGCCTGACCCAAGCCATGGCACGCGCCCGACGCAGCCACAATCAGCTGGCCGTGCTCTTCATCGACCTGGACAACTTCAAGGACATCAACGACACCCTGGGCCACGAGGCCGGCGATGACGTGCTGAACACCATGGGGCAGCGCATGAGCGCCCTCGTGCGTGAGGTCGACACCGTGGCACGCATCGGCGGTGACGAATTCATCATCTTGCTCGATGGCGCCGACAACCAGGCCGAGATCACCCAGATTGCCCAGCGCATGGTCGACACCCTGCAGCGGCCCGTGACCTACCGAGGCCAGCAACTGAACTGCGGCGCCAGCATCGGGATCGGTTGCTTTCCCCAAGATGGCGAGGACATCACGTCCTTGATCGCCGCGGCCGATCAGGCCATGTACCTGGCCAAGCAAAGCGGCCGCAATCAGCTGCGCTTTGCGTCGGCGTTGCCCGGCGGCAGCAAGGTCAGGTCAGATCCTTGACCTCAGCCTGGGCGGCAT
>JAGNPA010000374.1 GCA_017989885.1 Aquabacterium sp. | reverse complement strand
ATGCTTTCACGCTGTCACAGGATCTGCGTGATCCATGCACGGCAAAAGCATTCTTGGCAAGATCAATGCCGACAGCAATAATGTTCTCAGCCATCCCCTTCTGAGTGGGTTGATGAGGCTCACAACCCATCGTGGCAGTTGATGCCGTTTGCCGCAAATCGCGGCCCACTCGGACTAGGAAGCCCCACTCACACGCGAGGTATCGCCATGCTCCCGCTCCTTCGCACCACCGCTCTTGGGATCATCTGTTTGCTGGCTACAGCAGCAGTTGCTGCCACGGTGTACCGCTGGGTCGACGAGCAAGGAAAGGTTCACTACTCGGACCTTGTGCCCGAGCGGTACAGAAACACCGCAAAGCCGGTGGATGCCCCGCCCGCTGAACCGACGCCCGAGCAACAGCGGGCGGCACTTGAGCGTGCCCAGAGCGAGAAAGCCAAAGCTTTGGCACCTTCTGTCGGTCGAAGTGGCCCGACCGAAAGCGCCCAACCTGCCTCAGCGGCCTCTGCGCCTTCCAGAAAGCGCCCTGCCCAGGTGCCGAATGATCAAACCGACTGCGACACGTGGCAGCGCCTGTACATGGAGAGCATCGAATGTTTCGGCCCATACAGAACTGTTCGTGGTGGCGTCAAGCCGGAGGCGTTTGAGGTGTGCAATGTCGTGCGGGAGCCTCCTCCAACCCGCTGTCGCATGCACATCCCGTAACTCAACCACGCCAACACACAGCAGCAAGCTTGCCAATCTGGCCGTCCGCACTCGCCCTATGCCCCAAGGAGGTCACCATGAAGCTCGGCTACACCATCATCTACGTGCCTAACGTGGGTGCCTCCCTGGCGTTTTGTGAACAGGCCTTTGGGCTGACTCGCCGCTTCCTGCACGAGTCGGGCACCTATGGCGAACTGGCCACGGGCGAGACCACGCTGGCCTTTGCCGCTCACGAGTTGGGCGATGCCAACTTCCCCGGCGGTCACGTGGCCGCCCACACCTCACCCCAGCCGCTGGGGTTTGAAATCGGGCTGGTCACCGACGATGTGGCTGGCGCCCATGCCAAGGCTCTGGCCGCTGGCGCCACCGAGTTGGCTGCACCGGTCACCAAGCCGTGGGGTCAGGTCGTGTCTTACGTGCGCTGCCCTGACGGCCTGCTTGTCGAGCTGTGCACCTCCATCGAAGGGTAACGCCATGAAGCTGTTTGTTGACTCCAACTACCTGTCTCCCTACGCCATGTCGGTGTTCGTGGCACTGCGCGAGAAGCAACTGCCTTTCGAGACGGTGCTGGTGAACCTGGAGCGGCAGGAGCAGTCCGACCCCCTGTACGCCGAGGTGTCCACCACCCGGCGCGTGCCGGCCATCAGCGACGACGGCTTCCACCTGTCCGAGTCATCGGCCATCTGCGAGTACCTGGAAGACCGTTACCCCGGCACCGCGCTCTACCCATCCGACATCCAGTCCAAAGCCCGGGCCCGAGAAATTCAGGCCTGGCTGCGCAGCGACCTTCTGCCCATTCGGCAAGAGCGCTCGGCCGAGGTGGTGTTCCTGAAACGCAGTCCACCGCCGCCGCTGTCAGCCGAGGCGCAAACGTCGGTCCGCAAGCTCATTGCGGCCACGCAGAGCCTCCTGCAACCCGGCCGCACCTCGCTGTTCGACCAGTGGTCCATCGCCGACACCGACTTGGCGCTCATGCTGAACCGCCTGCGTTTGGCAGGGGACACGCTGCCGGCCAGATTGGCCGCGTATGCCGAAGCACAGTGGCAGCGGCCCAGCGTGCAGGAATGGGTGAACAAACCCCGGCCTGCGTGTTGAGTCGCTCAAGGAGCTCATCATGGAATTCCACCGAGGCAGGCTGTTCGATCACGTGCACTTGCGGGTGTCAGACCTGACGGCCAGCAAGCGCTTCTACCGCGCGGTGTTCGCCGCATTGGGTTGGCCCGACATCGTGCAAGAAGGCCCCGACTTCTTCTATGCCGACGAACTGGTGGTGGAGGCAGCCGGCGAGTATGTCTCGCGTGTGCACCTCGCCTTCCAGGCCCCTGATCAGGCCACGGTGCAAGCCTTCTATCAGGCCGCACTCGCCGCAGGTGGTCGCGACCATGGCCCGCCGGGTGAACGCGCCTATCACCCGGGCTACTACGCCGCCTTTGTGCTCGACCCGGATGGCAACAACATCGAAGCGGTCTGCCACGGTCCTCACCATCGCAGTGCACCCTCCGTCATCATCCGGGCAAAGTGAGGCCAAGGCGCATTAACCCCACATCCTCGGTCGTGCGTGAAGTTGGCCACAATGCGGCGCTTCACGACTTCATGTCACGACAAGACGAGAGGATGGCCGGGTCATGTCTGTTTTTCGTTATGCCGCCGTGGTGCTGGCGGTGGGCTCACTGGCTGGCGTGATCTACGCCGTGGCCAGTGGTGCGGGGCAGTCCAGCGTCACCGCCCAACGGTTTGTGAACCTGCAAGAAGGTGCCAAGCCGCACGAGGGCTTTCGCCGGGCACACGCCAAGGGCTTCTGCGTGGCGGGCGAGTTCCTGTCCAACGGGAAGTTGGCGCCCTACTCCACTGCGCAGGTGTTTCAGCCGGGCAAAACTGGCTTTGTCGGCCGCATGTCGATTGCAGGCACCAACCCCACTGCGCCTGACTTGCGCTCGCCGGTTCGCAGCCTGGCGCTGAACCTGGGCCAGGGCGATGCCGATGGTTGGCGCACCGCCATGAACACGCCACCGGTGATGGCGGTGGGCACCCCCGAGGCCTTTTACGA
>JAGNPA010000373.1 GCA_017989885.1 Aquabacterium sp. | reverse complement strand
AACAGCACAGCGGTCAGGCGTACAAGTACAGCGCCTTCTGCGAGAAGTACAAGGCTTGGGCCCGGCGCCTGCAGCGCTCCATGCGCCAGACCCACACGGGCGGTGACAAGCTCTTTGTGGACTACGCTGTTAGTGCCAGTGCAAACGTGATCAGCAGTGCCAGTCGAACATTGACCAGGGGCTAAAGCTGGTTCCATTAGAAACCAGCTGTGGATAACTATAGGGTGGATGCTTCGGTAGGGCCTCCTTTTTTTGAACTGGTGGTTGGTATTGCCGAGCCGTCAGGCGAGGCCCCTTCCTCCACGGTCTCGCTAACCTGGGCGGCCACTGCCTTCTTGGTCAGCTCACGAGCCTTGATGCGCCCCTTGGCTTCGTGCGTGCTGTGGCGGAAGCGGTAGGACTCGTTGCCGGTCTCGATGATGTGGCAGTGATGGGTCAAGCGATCCAGCAACGCGGTGGTCATCTTGGCATCGCCGAACACCGTGGACCACTCCGCGAACGTCAGGTTGGTGGTGATCATCACGCTGGTGTGCTCGTACAGCTTGGACAGCAGGTGGAACAACAAGGCGCCACCGGCCTGGCTGAAGGGCAGGTAACCTAACTCGTCGAGCACGACCAGGTCCATGCGCACCAGACTCATGGCGATGCGTCCGGCACGGCCCTGGCTCTTCTCATGCTCCAGGGCATTGACCAGATCGACCGTGGAGTAGAACCGCACTCGCTTGGCGTGCCGGGTGAGCCCAGCAATTCCCAGCGCCGTGGCCAGGTGGGTTTTGCCGGTGCCTGGGCCGCCGACCAGCACCACGTTCTGCGCATCCTGCGTGAACGAGAGGTCCGCCAGTTTCTGGATCAACGCGCGGTCGACCGGCGCGACGGTGAAGTCGAACCCAGCCAGGTCGCGGTGCATCGGGAAGCGTGCCGCCTTCATCTGGTGGGCGATGGAACGCATCGCCCGATCAGCATCTTCAGCCTGCAGCAGGTGCTCCACCAGCCAGCGTGATGCAGCCAAGGCCGTATCGCCGCCTTGCTCCGTCAGATCGGCCCAAGCCGTGGCCATGCCGTTGAGCCGCAGCGCCTTCAGTTGGGCCTGTACATCGATGGAGGTCTCACGCATGGCCCACCTCCTGCCCGCCTAGATGATCCTGGTGGGTGGGGCGCAGCCGGTCATAACGCGCGGTATCGGCCTTGGGCGCCTGGGTGAGTTGCAAGGACGTCTGCGCCTGCGCCGGCGTGGCCGGGTTGTTCAAGCGGGCCAGCACGTTGCGCACGTGTTCCACGCTAATGCTGCCGCTGGGGGTCCTGCCTTCGAGTACCAGCTCGATGGCCACCAGCACCGCTTCCAGCCCGGCCTGCGGCACCACGGCCAGCACCTGTGCCATGACCCGGTCTCCTCCAGGATGCCTGAGCAGCGACTGGCGCAAACGCAGCAACGGCGCCGGCAGGTCCAGGAACGGCGTGCCGTTGCGCAAGGCGCCCGGTTTGCGCTGCACCAGGTCGATGTAGTGCTGCCAATCGTAGCTGGTCTGGCCGCTGCCCGGCAGCCGGGCGTGACTCGCGACGATGGCGTCCGCGGCCGCCACATCGATTCGCTCGGGATAGACGCGGGTGCTGACGATGTGGCCGGCCCACTCGCACGGCACGGAATAGCGGTTGCGAGCGGCAGCCACCAGGCAGGTGCTGCTGACCCGGGCCAACCGTTCGACGTAGCCGTCGAAGGGGGCCGGCATGGACATGAGGTGAGGCTTCTCCAACTCCCACATCTCGGCCACGGTGAACTGCCGATGGATCGGGTGCGTGGTGTCGCTCCACACCGAACGACATCGCTCGCTCAGCCAGGCATTGAGTTCGATGAACGAGCCGAAGCGACGGGTCGCGGCTTCGATCCAGATGCGCCTGCGGCTGTCCTGCACGTTCTTCTCCACCACCCCCTTCTCCCAGCCCGAGGCGACGTTGCAGAAGTCGGCATCGAACAGGTAGTGACTGCACATGGCTGCGAAGCGCGCGTTGACGGTGCGCTGCTTGCCACGCTGCACCTTGTCCACAGCGGTGCGCATGTTGTCGTAGATGCCGCGTCGGGTGACGCCACCAAGTGCCTGGAACGAGCGTGTGTGCGCGTCGAACAGCATCTCATGGCCCTGGCTGGGGTAGGCCACCAGCCAGAAGGCCCGGCTGGCGCACAGCTTCAGGTGCGCCACTTGCACGTTGTAGAACACACCGCCGACGAGCATGGCTTCGACGCTCCAGTCGAACTGGAAGGCCTCGCCCAGCTCGAAGCTCATCGGAACGAACGCCTTGGCCGGACTGGCTGCGGACTCCACCCGCCAGCGCCGGATGTAGTCGGTGACGGCGCTGTAGCCGCCGCGATAGCCCTGGGCCTGTATCTGAGCAAACAAAGCTCGGCCGCTGCGCCGTCCCTGCTTGGGGCGATGGCTGTCGGTCGTGAGCGCTTGATGCAGGATCGGCTCGAACGCAGTTAGCTTGCCATCGAGCTTCACCCGCTCGTACTTCGGCACAACATCGCCGGGCGCCTTGAGCCACTTCTTGACCGTGTTGCGCGACAGGCCTGTGCGCTTTGCGATCTCGCTGAGAGAGAGTTGGTCGCGCAGCCTCATGCGCCTGACCTTGCCAATCATGTCCATGGTGATCACCTTGAATCCCCTGCTGAAATTCTCAGCAGGTCAGTGGAACACCCTGGTCAATATTGGATCGGCACTTTGCGGTTTAGCTGGTCAAGATTGCATCGGCACCAACA
>JAGNPA010000372.1 GCA_017989885.1 Aquabacterium sp. | reverse complement strand
CCACCAGATGCAGCTGTTCGCCTGCGCGGTGCTGGCGCGCCGCTATGCCGCACGGGTCAGTCACGAGGTGGTGAGGCATGACGCCGCGTCCTGATCTGTCGCTGATCCGCCGCGAGGTGGTCTACGCGCCACCCGCCGACGAGGGGCTGGACCTGGTCTACGTGGATGACAGTCTGGTGGTCGTCAACAAGCCCGAAGGGCTGTTGTCGGTGCCGGGCCGTGGCGACGACCGCCAGGATTGTATGGTGCACCGCGTGCAGCAGCGCTTCCCCGAGTCGCTCACCGTGCACCGCCTGGACATGGCCACCTCCGGCCTGCTGGTGTTCGCCCGGGGCGAGGCCATGCAGCGGGCCTTGAGCGTGCTGTTTCAGGACCGTCAGGTGGACAAGCGCTACGTGGCGGTCGTCAAGGGCCTGCTGGCGCAGGACCAGGGCGAGATCGACCTGCCGCTGAGCGCCGACTGGCCCAACCGCCCCCGCCAGATGGTCTGCTTCGAGCGGGGCAAGCCTTCGCAAACCCGTTACGAGGTGCTGGCCCGTGACCTGGACCAGGGCGAGACCCGCGTGGCCCTGACCCCCATCACCGGGCGCTCCCACCAGCTGCGCGTGCACATGCTGGCGCTGGGCCACCCCATGCTGGGCGACCCCTTCTATGGCGATGCGGACAGTCAGGCGCGTGCACCGCGCCTGTTGCTGCACGCGGCGGCCTTGAGCCTGACCCACCCCCAGACCGGTGAGCGCATGCACTGGTCCAGCGCGCCGCCGTTCTGATTGCGTTGCATCACGATCTCGTCTGTATGGCCATGTGACAGTCGTGTCATGGATTGGCCCCGCAGGGGAAAGGTGGCAAAATCCGGGGTTTTGGCTTGAGTCCCCGGGGTGCCATGAGCGCAGTCGTCATCAGCGGAACTGGTTTGTACCAGCCGCCTTACACCATCACCAATGCCGAACTGGTCGAGGCCTTCAACGCCTATGTGGACCGGTACAACGCCGAGCACGCTGCCGAGATCGAAGCCGGCACGCTGACGGCCCTGTCCCACTCCAGCGTCGAGTTCATCGAAAAGGCGTCGGGCATCAAGCAGCGCTACGTGATGGAAAAGTCGGGCATCCTCGATCCCGCGCGCATGTACCCGCGCCTGCAGCCGCGCGGCGACGACGAACTGTCCATCCTGGCTGAAATCGGCGTCGAAGCCGCCAAGAAAGCCATGGCCGCCGCCGGCAAGACTGGCGCCGACATCGACGCCGTCATCTGCTCGTGCTCCAACCTGCAGCGCGCCTACCCGGCCATCGCCATCGAAATCCAGAACGCCATCGGCGCCAAGGGCTACGGCTACGATATGAACGTGGCCTGCTCGGCCGCCACCTTCGGTCTGGAGCAGGCGGTCAACGCCATCAAGTCGGGCTCGGCCAAGTGCGTGCTGGTGATCAACCCTGAAATCACCTCGGGCCACCAGGAATGGAAAGACCGAGACTGCCACTTCATCTTTGGTGACGTGGCCACGGCCACCATCGTCGAGCGCGCCGACACCGCCACCTCGTCCGAGCAGTGGGAAGTGCTGGGCTCCAAGCTGGCCACCCAGTTCTCCAACAACATCCGCAACAACTTCGGCTACCTCAACCGCAGCGAAGACAGCGACCCCACCGCCCGCGACAAGACCTTCCGCCAAGAGGGCCGCAAGGTCTTCAAGGAAGTGGTGCCCATCGCCGCCGCCCACATCGAGTCCGAGCTGACCGAGCTGGGTCTGGCCGCCGCCGACGTGCGTCGCTACTGGCTGCACCAGGCCAACCTGTCGATGAACCAGCTCATCGTCAAGCGCCTGACCGGTGGTGAAGTCACCCCCGACGTGGCCCCGCTGATCCTGGACGAGTACGCCAACACCTCGTCGGCCGGCTCCATCATCGCCTTCCACCTGCACAAGAGCGATCTGGCGCGCGGCGACGTCGGCGTGATCTGCTCCTTCGGTGCCGGTTACTCGGTGGGTTGCGTGGTCGTGCGCAAGCGCTGATCTGCCTGATACTCCCGTCCAAGCGGCCCGACTGGTTGTCCAGCGGGCCGTTTGTCCATCCTGGCTTTCTTTTCTGACTTTCTGCTGGCCCGATGTCATGAGCGGCGATTTCACTTTCTACTGGCACGACTACGAAACCTTCGGCAAGGTGCCGCGTCGCGACCGCCCCTCGCAGTTCGCCGGCGTGCGCACCGATGTGGACCTCAACGAGATCGGCGAGCCGTTGATGCAGTACTGCGCGCCCGCGCCCGACTACCTGCCCGAACCCGAAGCCTGCCTGCTCACCGGCATCCTGCCGCAGACCTGCCTGGAGCAGGGCGTGCCCGAGCACGCGTTTGCCAGCGCCATCGAACACGAACTGGCCCAGCCGAACACCGTCGGCGTGGGCTACAACACCATCCGCTTTGACGACGAGGTCACGCGTCACCTGTTCTGGCGCAACCTCATCGACCCCTATGCCCGCGAATGGCAGAACGGCTGCGGCCGCTGGGACTTGCTGGACGTGGTGCGCACCACCTGGGCCTTGCGCCCCGAAGGCATCCAATGGCCCAAGCATGACGACGGCCGCCCCTCCTTCAAGCTGGAGCACCTCACCCAGGCCAATGGCCTGAGCCACGAGGCTGCCCACGATGCCCTGTCGGACGTGCGCGCCACCATCGCCCTGGCACGCTTGCTCAAGCAAGCCCAACCCCGCCTGTGGGACTTCTGCCTGAAGCTGCGCCAGAAAAGCGCCGTGCTGGCCGAAGCC
>JAGNPA010000371.1 GCA_017989885.1 Aquabacterium sp. | reverse complement strand
CGTCGCCACTATGGACGCAAAGCCGTTGCGGCCGGCGGAGGCGGGGGCACAGGTGCCACCCGTGAGCTGTTTGACACCCTCTTGCTGTGGCAAGGCAGCGTGACGCTCGATGCCAAGGGCGAAGCCTGGGTGAATGTGCCAATCAACGACGCCTTGACCAGCTTCCGCCTGGTGGCGGTGGCCGGCTCGGGCCTGTCTCGCTTCGGTACCGGCAGTGCCACCATCCGCGTCACCCAAGACCTGCAGATGCTGTCAGGCTTGCCGCCGCTGGTGCGCGAGGGGGATCGCTTTGAAGCCATCTTCACGCTGCGCAACACCACCGCGCAGCCCCTGCGCGTTCAGGCCAGCTTGGCCGCGCAAGCCGAGCGCAACGATGGTGCTTCACCGGCCGCCCAGCTGAACCTGCCAAGGCAGGACGTCGAACTGCCCCCGGACAGTGCCCGTGAGCTGCGCTGGCCGGTAGACGTGCCCGCCGGTGTCCGCCGCCTGAACTGGGAGGCGTCGGTGACGGCCTCGGGCAAAGCGGGGGTGAGCGACCGCCTCAAACTGAGCCAGGAGGTGATGCCGGCCGTGCCCGTGCGGGTGATGCAGGCAACGCTCACCCAGTTGACAGCCCCCTACAGCTTGCAGGTGGCCCCGCCCGCCGATGCCTTGAGCGATGTGGTGGGCACGGGGCGCCAGGCCCGTGGCGGCATCCACCTGGGCCTGCAGTCCACCCTGACCAGCCGATTGCCCGGCCTGCGCCGCTACTTCGAGCAGTACCCTTATGTGTGCCTGGAGCAAAAGGTGGCCAAGGCCGTGGGCCTGAACGATGCCACCCTGTGGGCCGACATCAGCCGGCAGCTGCCCAGTTACCTCGATGCCGACGGACTGGCCGCCTACTTCCCGCCCATGGCCGGCATGAGCGGGCAGGGCACCGACTACCTGACGGCCCACCTGCTCGCCGTGAGCCATGAGTCCGGCTTTGAGTTGCCTGCGCAGGCGCGTGAAGCCATGCTGCAGGGCTTGAGTGCCTATGTGCAAGGGCGGCTGCAACGCGAGGTCTGGTCGCCAGCCGGCCCGCAGCGTGGCCTGATGAACGATGTCCGCCGCCTGGCCGCCATCGAAGCCTTGTCCCGCTATGGCCGCGCCGAGGCCCGCATGCTCGACACGGTGTCGATCGCGCCCCAGCAATGGCCCACGGCCGCGGTCATCAACTGGTTCAACATCCTGCAACGCCTGTCGACCCTGCCGGCGCGCGAGCAGCGTCTGGCCGAGGCCGATCAGATCTTGCGCAGTCGCCTGACTTTCGCAGGTACCACCTTGCGCTTTTCCACCGAAACCGATGACTTCTGGTGGTGGATGATGGACAGCCCCGACGCCAATGCGGCCCGGCTGATCCTGGCGGTGCTGTCTCGCCCTGACTGGCAGGAAGACCTGCCCAGGATGCTGGTGGGCTCGCTGGCGCGCCAGCGACAGGGTGCCTGGTTGAACACCCACGCCAACCTGTGGGCCACGCTGGCGCTGGACAAGTTTGCGCAGCGCTTCGAGAAGGTGCCGGTCAGCGGCGCCACCCGTGCCAGCTTGGGCGCACAGACCGCAGCCCACACCTGGGCGTCGTCACCCCAAGGCGGCGGGCTGAATCTGCCGTGGCCGGGCGTGCCAGTGCGCGGTGCAGCACCCACCGCCACGCCCTTGCAGGTGCAACACGATGGGGCAGGGCGCCCGTGGCTCACCGTACAGGCGCTGGCAGCCGTGCCCTTGAAGGCGCCGTTGCGGGCCGGTTACGCCATCCGCAAGTCTGTCACGGTGCAAGACGCCGGACCCCATGCCGCCACAGCGGGGAAGGCGCATGGTCGCGGTGCCGTGCTGCGAGTGCGCCTGGAGATCGACGCCCAGTCCGACATGACCTGGGTGGCCGTCAACGACCCGGTGCCTGGCGGCGCGACCATCCTGGGCAGCGGCCTGGGGCGCGACAGCGCGCTGGCCACTGGGGGCGAGCAGAGCGAAGGCGCGTGGCCCGTCTACATCGAGCGTGCGTTCGACGGCTACCGCGTCTACTTCGACTACCTGCCCAAGGGCAAGCATGTGGTCGAGTACACCGTGCGCCTGAACAACCCTGGCCGCTTTCAGATGCCGCCCACGCGCGTCGAAGCCATGTACGCGCCGGAGACCTTTGGCGAGACGCCCAACGCCATGGTGGAGGTGGCACCTTGAGGCTGCTCCGGCTGGCGCTGTCGGCCGTCGTGCTGGTGGGGACCCTGTTCACACCCGCCGCACACGGGGCCACCTTGCCCAGCTTCCAGAGCGTGCGCGCCACCCACCAACCCAGCGACCTGACTCTGCTGGACCGCCACGGCGAGCCACTCCAGACCGCACGGCGCGACATGACGGTGCGCCGTCTGCCCTGGGTGGCCCTGTCAGACATCTCCCCCGCCATGCGCACCGCCATTGTCCTGTCTGAGGACCAGCGCTTCTGGCAACACAGCGGGGTGGACTGGCAGTCCGTGGCGGGTAGCGCCTGGGCCAATCTCTGGAACCAGCGCACACGGGGCGCGTCCACGGTCACCATGCAGCTCGCCGGACTGCTCAGCGAGGCACCGTCCTCTGGTGCCTCCCGTCGCAACTGGTCGCAGAAGGTGAGCCAGGCCTGGCATGCCGGGCAACTGGAGCGCCAATGGCGCAAAAGCGACATCCTGGAGGCCTACCTCAACCTCGTGCCCTTCCGGGGCGAGACGGTGGGCCTGGCGGCGATGAGCCAGACGCTGTTTCGC
>JAGNPA010000370.1 GCA_017989885.1 Aquabacterium sp. | reverse complement strand
CGCGAGAAGCTCTCGGCCATCCGCCCCCTGATGCGTGACGAGGTCGAAGACCCACGCGTGCTGCGCTTCGACCCGGCCAACCGCCCCATCTTCTCGCTGGCCCTCACCTCGCCCGACGGCAGCCAGAGCACCCAGGCCTTGACCACCTACGCCGACCAGATCCTGCGCAAGCGCCTGGAGAACGTCGAAGGCGTGGGCAGCGTCAACCTGGTGGGCGGCCTCAAGCGCCAGATCAACGTCTACCTGCGCCCCGACGCCCTTGACGCGCTGGGCCTGCGCGCCGAGCAGATCGCCGCCACCGTGCGCACCGAGAACCAGGACCAACCCGCCGGCAGCGTGCGCACCCGCGACCGCGAACGCGTCGTGCAGATCGACGCGCGCCTGCGCACGGTAGACGACTTCCGTCGCCTCGTGGTCGCCACCCGCAACGACCAGCCCATCCGCCTCAGCCAGGTCGCCGACGTGGTCGATGGCCCGCAGGAAATCGAGACCCTGGCCCTGCTCAACGGCCAACGCACCCTCGCGCTGGAAGTGCTCAAGTCTCAGGGCGACAACACGCTGGACGTGGTCACAGGCCTGCGCGCGGCCATCACCGAGATCACCCCCAGCCTGCCCCCCGGCATGAAGCTCGACGTCGTGCGCGACAGCAGCCGCCCCATCCGCGTCAGCGTGCAGACCGTGCGCGCCACCCTGATCGAAGGCGCCCTGCTCACCATCATCATCGTCTTCCTGTTCCTGAATTCCTGGCGCTCCACCGTCATCACCGGCCTGACCCTGCCGATCTCCATCATCGGCACCTTCCTGTTCATGCAGATGTTCGGCTTCTCGCTGAACATGGTCACGCTGATGGCCTTGAGCCTGTGCGTGGGCCTGCTCATTGACGACGCCATCGTCGTGCGCGAGAACATCGTGCGCCACCTGCAAATGGGCAAATCCGCCCTGCAAGCGTCCATCGACGGCACGCAGGAAATCGGCCTGGCCGTGCTGGCCACCACCCTGTCCATCGTCGCCGTCTTCCTGCCCATTGGCTTCATGGGCGGCGTCATCGGCAAGTTCTTCCACGAGTTCGGCATCACCATCGTGGCCGCCGTGCTCATCTCCATGTTCGTGAGCTTCACGCTCGACCCCATGCTGTCGAGCATCTGGCATGACCCGGCCATCGGCAAGCACGGCCAGCCACCGGGCAGCACCGCCCCGCGCAGCTGGTACGACCGCACCTTTGGTCGCCTCACCGGCGCGGTCGACCGCTGGTCCGAATCGCTCAGCCACGGCTACCAACACATGCTGGGTCGGGCACTCGACCACCCCTGGTGGACGATGGTGCTGGCCGGCGCCACCCTGGTGGGCAGCCTGGCCCTGATGCCCCTGGTCGGCACCGAGTTCGTCCCCAAGGCCGACTACTCCGAGACCTTCGTCAACTTCTACACCCCCTCGGGCACCTCCATCGAAGCCACCGAAGCGCGTACCCGCGAGGTCGAGCACCTCATCCGCCAGATGCCCGAGGTGGACTACACCCTGTCCACCATCAACACCGGCCAGGCCCTGGGCCGCAACCAGGTCTCGGTCTACGTGCGCCTGACCGACCGCCACCTCCGCCAGCGCAACGTTGACCAGCTCTCGGCCCCACTGCGGCAGGCCTTGTCCGCCGTGCCGGGCGTCACCGTCACGCACGTGGGCCTGCTCGACGCCGTCGCCGGCCTCAAGCCCATCATGCTGTCCATCCAGGGCAGCAACCTCAAAGAGCTGGAGCGCCTCAACCGTGAAGCCCTGGCCCTGCTGCGCCCCATCCCCGGTCTGGTCGATCTGGACACCAGCCTCAAGGCCGACAAGCCCACGCTCGACATCCGCGTGCGCCGCGACGCCGCCGCCGACCTGGGTCTCAACGTCAACGCCGTCAGCCAGGCCCTGAGCGTGCTGGTCGAAGGCAAGGTGGTGGGCAGCTGGCGCGGCCAAGACGAGCAGAACTACGACATCCGCGTCTCCCTGCACCCCGACGCTCGCCGCACCGCCGACGACCTGCGCAACCTCACCTTGGTCGTGGGCGCCGATGCCCAGGGCCGTCCCCGTCAAGTGCGCCTGAGCCAGGTCGCCGATGTGGTCGAAGGCGTCGGCCCCTCGCAGATCAACCGCCGCGACCTCAACCGCGAAATCGAGATCACCGCCAACTTCACGGGCCGCTCCATGGGCGAGGTCTCGGCCGACATCCGCAAGGTGCTCGACCAGATGCCCTGGCCCAACGGCTACCACTACCGCTTTGGCGGCTCCACCAAGGACATGCAGGAGTCCTTCGCCTACGCCCTCTCGGCCCTCGGCCTGGCCATCGTCTTCATCTACATGATCCTGGCCTCGCAGTTCCGCAGCTTCCTGCAGCCCATCGCGCTGATGAGCTCCCTGCCCCTGACCCTCATCGGCGTGGTCGTCACGCTGCTGGTGTTCGGCTCCACCCTCAACATGTTCTCCATCATCGGCATCATCATGCTGATGGGCCTGGTCACCAAGAACGCCATCTTGCTGGTGGACTTTGCCAACCGTGCCCGTGCGGGCGATGCGGGCGAAGGCCATGACAGCGCCCCCCTGCCCCGCCGCGAAGCCCTGTTGCTGGCCGCCCGCGTGCGCTTGCGCCCCATCCTCATGACCACCCTGGCGATGGTCTTCGGCATGGTGCCACTGGCGTTTTCGCTCACCGAGGGCTCCGAGCAACGCGCGCCCATGGGCCAGGCCGTGATCGGTGGCGTGCTGGCCTCCTCCCTCCTGACC
>JAGNPA010000369.1:1490-2758 GCA_017989885.1 Aquabacterium sp. | reverse complement strand
CCGCAGCCTTGCCAGCATCGCTCAGCATCGCACGATCACCTTGAAGCTGCGGGTTATTCACGCGCAGCTTGACGTCGTGCTTGGGCGGGTACCCCAGGCGCAGCTCGACCGCCCAGTTGTCGTTCAGCGCACGCTCAATGCTGAACATGAGCGTGTCCTGCGTTTGCACTTCCAGGCTCACGCCAGACGACACCGCGACGTTGCCCAGGTAACCACCTGCCGCCGCGTTGTATGCCGGCAAGGTGCCCTTCAGGTCCGAACTGGTCGCACGCGGGTCAATGGAGCCGTAGCCCAGCTTGATGGTGTAGCCCGACTGGGCGAAAGCGGAGCCGGCCATCAAGGTGGCGGCCAGGGAAAGGGACAGGGGACGGAACTTCATGAGAGGGACGCACAGCGCGCCAGAGAGGCCAAATGGAAACATTGCATTTTATTTGCAACGATTACATTTGCACTGCAATTATTAACGTTTGCAGATGAGGGTTTACCCTTTATGACGTTGATGTACCTCCTGAAATGACAATGCCCGCACGGGGCGGGCATCGAGCTCATGAGAGACGCGTCACTCAGAACTTGCGGCCCACCGTGAGCATCCAGGTCGACGGATTGAATTTGTACTTGCCGTACTGAGTCGCCCCCCCGAGATTGATCCGCCTCTTCCATCTACACGGACAAGTTCGAAAAGCGACATGGCAGGCACCTTCATTCCGCGCAACGATTGACGCATGATGCCAAGCGTTTGCGCACACGTCACCCACCAGGTTCCCCATCGCCCCGAACGCTGCGGCGCGCCGACTCGTTGCGCACATCGTGGGTCGAAAAATCACCCACACGGACGCTTCGGCGGGCTATAATCTGCCTCTTTTTTAAGCAGCCCTGATCGCCCGTCGGTCGGGGCTTTGCCTCTTTCTGGCCCTCATGAAACCCACCTCCCCAGACCTCGGCGCCTTGGCTGTCGGCAACATCGTGTTGCCGAACCGCCTGTTCGTGGCGCCGATGGCCGGGGTGACGGACCGCCCGTTTCGCCAGCTGTGCAAGAACCTGGGGGCGGGCTATGCGGTCAGCGAGATGGTGACCGCGCGCAAGGACCTGTGGCACACACTCAAGACCTCGCGGCGCGCCAACCACGACGGTGAGACCACGCCGATTGCCGTGCAAATTGCCGGCACCGACGCGGCCATGATGGCCGAGGCCGCCGCCTACAACATCGACCGCGGCGCCCAGATCATCGACATCAACATGGGCTGCCCGGCCAAGAAGGTGTGCAACAA
>JAGNPA010000369.1:0-1390 GCA_017989885.1 Aquabacterium sp. | reverse complement strand
CTGCGGCCGTCGATGTGGCCGAGGACGACGACGCGCAGGAGGCCAGGGAGGCCGCCTGCACAGCGAACTGACCCGATATGAGCAAGAAGAACATCCAAGAATGCATCAAGGACAACCTGGAAGGCTACTTCCAGGACCTGCGTGGCGCCGAGCCGCACGCCGTGTACGACATGGTCGTCAACGCGGTGGAGCGGCCCATGTTGGAGGTGGTGATGTTGCGTGCCGAGGGCAACCAGTCCAAGGCGGCCGACTGGCTGGGCATCAACCGCAACACCCTGCGCCGCAAGCTGCTCGAACACAAATTGATCAAGTAAACCCCGCTTTGAACTGAAGGAAGAACCATGGCCTTGACCGCCCTGCTGTCCGTGTCCGACAAGACCGGCATCGTTGAATTTGCCCAGGCGCTGAACGCCCAGGGCGTGCGCCTGCTGTCCACCGGCGGCACCGCCAAACTGCTGGCCGAAAAGGGCCTGCCCGTGACCGAGGTGTCGGAAATCACCGGCTTCCCCGAGATGCTGGACGGCCGCGTCAAGACCCTGCACCCGCGTGTGCACGGCGGCATCCTGGCCCGCCGTGACCTGCCCGAGCACATGGCTGCGCTCAAGGAACACGGCATCGAGACCATCGACATGCTGGTGGTCAACCTCTACCCCTTCGCCCAGGCCACCGCCAAGGCCGACTGCACGCTGGAAAACGCCATCGAGAACATCGACATCGGCGGCCCCACCATGCTGCGCGCTGCCGCCAAGAACTGGCAGGACGTGGCCGTGATCATCGACCCGGTCGACTACGAGCAAGTGCTGTCGGAGATGAAGGCCGATGGCATCACCCGTTCGACCAAGTTCATGCTGGCCAAGAAGGTGTTTGCCCACACCGCCGCCTACGACGGCATGATCACCAACTACCTGACGTCGCTGGAAGCCGGCTCGGAGCTCCAGACCGAAGCTGTGCCTGCCAAGGAAGCCTACCCCGCCATCTTCAACCTGCAACTGCACAAGGTGCAGGGCATGCGTTACGGCGAGAACCCGCACCAGTCGGCCGCGTTCTACCGTGAAGCCGCGCCCGTGGTCAGCACCCTGGCCAACTGGACGCAGATTCAAGGCAAGGAGCTGTCCTTCAACAACATCGCCGACGCCGATGCGGCCTGGGAATGCGTCAAGGCCTTTGACGTGCCGGCCTGCGTGATCATCAAGCACGCCAACCCCTGTGGCGTGGCCATCGGCGCCGGCCCGCTGGAGGCTTACACCCAGGCCCTCAAGACCGACCCGACCTCGGCCTTTGGCGGCATCATGGCCTTCAACCGCACGGTGGACGCGGACGTGATCGAGGCCATCAACGCCAACAAGCAGTTCGTGGAAGTGGTGATCGCGCCCAAGTTCACCGACGCCGC
>JAGNPA010000062.1 GCA_017989885.1 Aquabacterium sp. | reverse complement strand
CTTGCACGGGCACGCGCACGATGCGGTCGCCGTCGATGCGCAGCACCTCGTCGCGGCCGCTGTCGCGGGAGACGGCGCTGGCCGGGATGGCCAGGCCTTCACGGGTGTCGACCGTGATCTGCCCTTGGCCGAACAGGCCCTGGCGCAGGGCCGGGTGACGAGGCAGGCTCAGGTAGACCATCACGGAGCGGGTGTCGGCGGTGGCGCTGGGGTTGATGCGGGCGATGCGGGCGCTCAAGGGTTCGGGCAGGCCTTCGATGTTCAGGCTGGCGGTGGCGTCCACGCGCACCTGGGCGACGTCTTGGGGGCTCAGGGGCACCTGCCACTCCAGGCTATCCAGGTCGACGATTTCGACGATGCGGGCATCGACATTGAGGCGCTCTCCGGGTTGCACGAAGCGTTGCGCGATCTGCCCGGCCAGGGGCGCGAGGATGCGGGTGTCCTGCCAGGCTTTCTCGGTGAGGCGGGCTGCGGCCTGGGCGGCTTCATAGGTGGCGCGGGTGGAGGCTGCGTTGGACAGCGAGGTGTCGAGGGCCTGGCGCGAAATGAAGCCCTGTTGCACCAGGGCCTGGTTGTTGCGCAGGGTCTGCTCGGCGTTGGTCCAGATGGCCTTGGCCGAGGCGGCCTGTTGCTGGGCCTGCTGGCGACGCAAACCGACTTCCTGGGTGTCGAGTTGCCCCAGCGATTGGCCCTGGCGCACCGTGTCACCTTCGCGCACGTGCAGGGCTTGCAACTCGGCCGATACCTTGGCCTTGACCACGGCCGAGCGTTGCGCGATGAGGCTGCCCGAAATGGGGATGGACCCGTTCAGGGTGAGCACCTGGACCGTGTGCACGTCGTGCGGCGCCAGGTAGATGGACTGGGCTTGCGCACTCTCGGTGCTCTGGGCCAGCTCGGTTTGCTGCGCCTTGCGGGCGATGATGGCGCGGGCAATGCTGCCGCCCAGCACGAGCAGGGCCACGGACACGAGCAGCCATTTTTTCCACGAGGACGAGGTGTTCATGAGATCTTTTCAGAGGGCGGCTGAGGGATGGCCAGCCCGTGCAGCAGGATGTCGATCTGGGTGCCCAGGAAGCGTTCAGGCTCCAGGGGGATGGGGGTGGCCACACACACCGAGGTGCAGCGCTTGTGGAGGATCAGGAACTGAACCGGGGCGATCATGCCGTACACGACCGAGGTGATGTCGAGGGCCCGGAATTCACCCCGAGCCATGCCACGCTCGAGCACACGACGCAGCAGGTCATGGGTGGGCGCGAGCACCTCGTCCATGTAGAACTGCGCCAGCTCGGGGAAGGCCGCGGCCTCGTTCATGAGCAGGATGACCAGGCCCGACGCCTCGGACGAGCCCACCCGCAGCCACCAGGTGCTGGCCAGTTGGTGCAGCAGCTCGGCGCTGGGGCCGTCGTGCACGTCGGCGAGGTTGCCGGCTTCGACGATGACCTCGGTCAGGTAGTGGCGCACCACGGCCTTGAAGAGTTCGTCTTTGCTCGGGTAGTAAAGATAGAGCGTGCCTTTGGAGACGCCGGCCTCGCGCGCCACGTCTTCGATGCGGGTGGCCGCCAGGCCTTTGCACAGGAACAGGCGCAGCCCGGCTTCCAGCAACTCCTGGGGGCGTGCGGCCTTGCGCCGTTGGCGAGGTTTGGTCAAAGAGGACGGATCGGGCTCGCTCAAACGGATGGACCTTCAGTAACTGACCGGTGGGTCATTAATGTAGCGGGCGGTTTGGCGCGCGGTCAATCGGGCAGTGGAGCGTGTGGGATGCAGACGAGGGAATGAATCATGAATAATGGTTGCCATGAGCAGCAGACCCCAACCCCAGAGCCGGGCGGCCTACGCCCATTTCAGTCCCATCACCACGCGCTGGATGGACAACGACATCTACGGCCACGTCAACAACGTGACCTACTACAGCTACTTCGACACGGCGGTGAACCGCTATCTGATCGAGGCCGGGGTGCTGGACATCCACGCGGGCGAGGTCATCGGCCTGGTGATCGAAACGCACTGCAATTATTTTTCCCCGCTGGCCTTTCCGCGCAATGTCGAGGCCGGCATCCGCGTGGCCCACATCGGCAAGAGCAGCGTGCGCTACGAGATCGGCCTGTTCGAGCAGGGCGAGGCGCAGTCGGCCGCCAGTGGCCATTTCGTGCATGTGTATGTGGACCGGGTCACGCGCCGCCCCACCGAGTTGCCCGAGGCCTTTGTGCAGGCCTTGAAAGCCTTGCAGGTGCCCGCTGCTGCCTGAATCCCGTCGTATCCGTTTGATCGTCTGTTCCCTTTTTGTTGTCAGGACCTGTCATGAGCAACCCCGCCTCGGTGCCCCGCGCCCCCGATGTCATCACCCCCGAGAGCACGGCGGCCGTGGATGCCGCCATCACCTCGCGCCGCTCCATTCGCCGTTTTCTGCCCACCGAGGTGCAGCGCAGCGTGATCGAGGACATCTTGCGCGTGTCGGCCCGGGCGCCTTCGGGCACCAACACCCAGCCCTGGCGCGTGCATGTGCTGACGGGCGCGAGCCTGCAGGCGCTGGTCGATCGCATCATGGCGGCGCACAACGACCCGGCGCAGGTGGGCCTGCATCAGGAAGAGTACGACTACTACCCCAAGGAGTGGATCTCGCCCTTCGTCGACCGGCGTCGCAAGGTGGGCTGGGACCTGTACAGCCTGCTGGACATCACCAAGGGTGACAAGGCGCGCATGCACGAACAGAACGGCCGCAACTTCCGCTTCTTCGACGCGCCCGTGGGCATGATCTTCACGATCGACCGGGTCATGGGCAAGGGCAGCCTGCTGGACTACGGCATGTTCCTGGAGAACATCATGGTGGCGGCGCGGGCTCGGGGGCTGGACACCTGCCCACAGGCGGCCTTCAACGCCTATCACGCGCTCATTTCCGAGCATCTGGGCCTGGATGCCGAACGCGAGATGGTGGTGGTGGGCATGGCGCTGGGGCATGCGGACCCGCAGGCGATCGAAAACAGCCTGCTGTCCGAGCGTGTGCCGGTGTCCGATTTCGCCACATTTTGGCCTTGATCTGACGCAGATTCGTCCATCTTTCAAGGGTCTTCACGGGGGTCTGAGGACTCGGAGCGCCGGACAAAGGCGTCTATGATTTTGTGGATGTGGAAGGTGGCATTGTCAAAATGACGCGCCGCCGTCAACCACCAATCTGCATGTCTTTCCGGAGGACGACCTATGAGCCTGATGGGCCAAATGATGCAAATGCCCCTGTTGATTTCGTCGCTGCTGACCCATGCGGCGCGTCACAACGGGGATATCGAGGTGGTGTCCAAGCGCGTCGAGGGCGACATCCACCGTACCAACTGGGCCGAGGTGGAGTTGCGTTCGCGCAAGCTGGCGCAGGCGCTGGCCCGTCTGGGCTGTGAGGCGGGCGACCGCATCGGCACCCTGGCCTGGAACGGCTACCGTCACCTGGAGATTTACTACGGTGTGTCGGGGTCGGAACTGGTGTGCCACACCATCAACCCGCGCCTGTTCCCGCAGCAGGTGGCCTGGATCATCAACGACGCACAGGACAAGGTCATCTTCGTGGACCTGAACATCCTGCCGCTGGTGGAAAAGCTGGTGCCCTCGCTGCCTTGCGTCAAGCACGTGGTGCTGATGTGCGACCGCGACAACATGCCGCGCGAGCATTCGCTGCCCAGCCTGCTGTGCTACGAAGACCTGATCGACGCCGAAGACGGTCACTACACCTGGCCCTCGTTCGACGAGAACGCCGCAGCCAGCATCTGCTACACCTCGGGCACGACGGGCAACCCCAAGGGCGCTGTGTACTCGCACCGCTCCTCGGTGCTGCACGCGTACGCCGTGGCCCTGCCCGACGCCATGTGCCTCAAGGGCACCGATGTGGTCTTGCCGGTGGTGCCCATGTTCCACGTCAACGCCTGGGGCACGCCGTATGCTGCAGCGCTGGTGGGCTGCAAGTTCGTGCTGCCCGGCCATCACCTCGATGGCGAGTCGCTCTACAAGCTGTTCGAGAGCGAAGGCGTGACCATGAGCGCCGGCGTGCCGACCATCTGGATGGGCCTGCTGAACTACGTCAAGGCCAACAACCTGAAGTTCAGCACCTTCAAGACCACGGTGATCGGTGGCGCGGCCTGCCCGCCGTCCATGATCCGCACCTTCGAGAACGACTACAACGTCGAGGTGGTGCACGCCTGGGGCATGACCGAGCTGTCACCCGTGGGCACGCTGGGCCGCCTCAAGTCCAAGCACGCCAATCTGGCGCCCGAGGCCAAGCAAAAGATCCTGGAGAAGCAGGGCAAGTCGGTGTTTGGCGTCGACATGCGCATCGTGGACGCCGAGGGCAATGTGCAGCCCTGGAACGGCGTGGCCACAGGCGATCTGGAGGTGCGTGGCCACTGGGTGATCGACAGTTACTTCAATGTCGACAAGTCGCCGCTGCACGATGGCTGGTTCCCCACGGGCGACGTGGCCACCATCGACTCGGACGGCTACATGCAGATCACCGACCGCTCCAAGGACGTGATCAAGTCGGGGGGCGAGTGGATCAGCTCCATCGAGCTGGAGAACGTGCTGATGGCCCACCCGGCCGTGCACGAGGCCGCAGCCATTGCAGCGCATCACCCCAAGTGGGATGAGCGTCCGCTGATGGTGGTGGTCAAGAAGCCCGATGTCGAGGTGAGCAAAGAGGAGCTGCTGGCCTTCTTCAAGGGCAAGATTCCCAACTGGCAGACACCGGACGACATCGTGTTCGTGGACGAGTTGCCGCACACGGCCACGGGCAAGCTGTACAAGCTCAAGCTGCGCGAGCAGTTCCGCGATCACAAGCTGCCGACGGCCTGAGCCGTCGTGTGACATTCCCTCTTCAAGGGTAAACAAGGGCACCTTCGGGTGTCCTTTTTTGTTCCTGGACCGCTGTGCGAGATGCAGGTTCACACATTACGGGAAAGCTCTGACTGACCCCCGTGAACATGGGGGATAGATTGGGAACGCGACGATTTCTGATCCACATAAGGAGCAAGCAATGCGATTCCCCGTACGAGCAGTGAGCATGATGGTGGCGGCCTCTTTGAGCGCCGGTGCGGCCTTCGCCCAAAAGGGTGAAACCGTCAAGGTGGCCTGGATTGACCCGCTCTCCGGCCTCATGGCCAGCGTGGGTCAGAACCAGCTCAAGAGCTACCAGTTCGTGGCAGAAAAGCTCAACGCCAGCAACCCGGCCGGCGTGAAGCTCGAGATCATCAGCATGGACAACAAGCTGAGCCCCGCCGAGACCCTCAACGCCCTGAAGTCGGCCGCTGACCAAGGCGTGCGCTACGTGGTGCAAGGCCTGGGCTCGGGCGCCGCCACCGCCCTGATCGATGGCATCAACAAGCACAACCAGCGCAACCCCGGCAAGGAAATCGTCTTCCTGAACTACGCCGCGGTGGACCCCGACCTGACCAACAGCAAGTGCAGCTTCTGGCACTTCCGTCTGGACGCCGACACGTCCATGAAGATGGAAGCCATGACCACGTTCATCAAGGACCAGAAAGACGTCAAGAAGGTCTACCTGATCAACCAGAACTACGCGCACGGTCACCAGGTCTCCAAGTTCGCGAAGGAAAACCTCAAGCGCAAGCGCCCCGACATCCAGGTGGTGGGCGACGACCTGCACCCGCTGGCTCAGGTGCGTGACTTCGCCCCGTATGTGGCCAAGATCAAGGCTTCGGGCGCCGACACCGTGATCACGGGCAACTGGGGCTCTGACCTGGCGCTGCTGGTGAAGGCGGCCAACGAGGCCGGCCTGACCGCCAAGTTCTACACCTACTACGCCAACTTCGGTGGCACCCCCACCGCCCTGGGCAAGACGGCCAATGGTCGCGTCTATCAGATCGGCTACGGTCACTACAACCTGGGTGGCCTGAACGGTCAGTTGGTGGCCGAGTTCAAGAAGCGTTTCAACGACGACTACTACTCTGCCGCGACCTACTCGGGTCTGCAGATGCTGACGATTGCCATGGCCAAGGCCAAGTCGACCGACCCGGTCAAGGTGGCCTATGCGATGGAGGGCCTGAAGTTCAAGACCTTCAACGGCGACGTCGAGATGCGCAAGACCGACCACCAGTTGCAGCAGCCGCTGTACCTGGCGCAGTGGGCCCCGGTGGACGCCAAGAACCCGTACAACGTGGAAGGCACGGGCATGACTTTTGTGCCGGTCAAGCAGTTTGACGCGTACGTGTCCAGCACACCGACGTCCTGCCAGATGAAGCGTCCGTCCTGATGACGCTGAGGGCATGCGGGGGGCGCTGTGGCGTTCCGCATGCCCTTTTTTTGACCTGATCGTGCTGCCGGCGTGGGCCGGCGAGACGACACCTGCGGGCCTGTCATGGAAACGTTTTTTGTGTTTGCCCTCAATGGGCTCAGCTACGGACTGCTGCTGTTCATGCTCAGCTCCGGGCTGACGCTCATCTTCAGCATGATGGGCGTGCTGAACTTTGCGCACACCAGCTTCTACATGCTGGGTGCCTATTTCGCCTATGCGCTCACGGGCAGCATCGGCTTCTTTCCCGCCTTGATCGTGGCCCCCTTGCTGGTGGGCGCGCTGGGGGCGGCGTTCGAGCGCTACTGTGTGCGCAAGGTGCACCCCTACGGGCACGTGCCCGAGTTGCTGGTCACCTTCGGCCTGTCCTACGTGGTGCTGGAAGTGGTACGCCTGATCTGGGGGCCGGCCAACGTGGACTACCGCGTGCCCGAGGCCCTCAGTGGCTCGCTGTTCACCCTCGCCAACATCGAGGGCCAGGGCTTGAGCTGGTTCACCGGCGCAGGGGATGCGGCCATCTGTGCGGCGGTGGGCAACTCCTGTACCCAGTTCCCGATGTACCGCGGCTTCATGGCGCTGGTGGCGCTGGCGATGCTGGTGGCCTTGTGGCTGCTGCTGACCCGCACCCGCATTGGTCTGATCATCCAGGCGGCGCTCACGCACCCAGAGATGACACAGTCGCTGGGCCACAACGTGCCGCGCGTGATGATGGGTGTGTTCGGTGGCGGCTGTGCGCTGGCCGGTCTGGCCGGCGTCATCGGCGGCAACGCTTTCGTGACCGAGCCGAACATGGCCGCGTCCGTGGGCGCCATCATCTTCGTCGTGGTGGTCGTGGGTGGCATGGGCTCGCTGGCGGGCGCCTTCCTGGCTTCCATCCTCATCGGCCTGATCCAGACCTTCGCGGTGGTGATCGACGTGTCGGCGGTGTCGGTCATGGAGCAACTGGGCAGCCCGATCTCCTTCGAGCACTGGGCCTACCCGATCCTGAAGATCTCGGTGTCGCAGATGGCGCCGATCCTGCCCTATCTCCTGTTGGTGCTGATCCTCATCTTCCGACCCAAGGGCCTGCTGGGCACCCGCGAGGAGTAAACCGACCATGACTGACAAGATGTACACATTTCGCCCCGTCAATGTGGGCCGTATCGTGCTGTGGACCCTGTTCGCCCTGGTCTTGCTGGTGGCGCCCAAGGTGTTCACCAGCAGCCTGTCGATGACCATGCTCACGCAGATGGGCATCGCCATCATTGCCTGCCTGTCCTACAACATGCTGCTGGGGCAAGGCGGCATGCTGAGCTTCGGGCACGCGGTGTATTCGGGCCTGGGCTCGTTCGCCGCCATCCACGTGCTCAACAAGGTGGCCGATGGCGCCTGGAGCGTCCCGGTCAGCTTGCTGCCCCTGGTGGGTGGCTTGGCCGGTTTGCTGGTGGCGGCCCTGCTGGGCGCGCTGACGACCAAGAAGTCGGGCACGATCTTCGCCATGATCACCCTGGGCATTGGTGAGCTGGTGTTCTCGATGTCGCTGATGCTGCCCGAGTTCTTCGGGGGCGAGGGCGGCATCGCCAGCAACCGTGTCGTGGGCGAGCCCTTCCTGGGCATCACCTTCGGCCCCGAGACCGAGGTGTACTACCTGATCGCGGTCTACACCTTCGTGTGCACGGTGCTGATGTTTGCCTTCACGCACACGCCGCTGGGGCGCATGCTCAATGCCGTGCGCGACAACCCCGAGCGGGTCGAGTTCATCGGCTACGACACCCAGCGCGTGCGCTTCTTCGCCTTCATGATCGCGGGCTTTTTTGCTGGCATCGCGGGGGGGCTGTACACGATCAACTTCGAGATCGTGACGGCCGAGGTGGTCGGTGCGCATCGCTCCGGGGCCTACCTGCTGTTCACCTTCCTGGGGGGGGCACTGTTCTTCTTCGGGCCGATCATCGGTGCGGTGATGATGGTGCTGGCCACGGTGTTGTTGTCGGAGATGACCAAGGCCTGGCTGCTCTACCTGGGCATCTTCTTCCTGGTGATGGTGATGTATGCGCCGGGCGGTGTCTCGGGCCTGATCATGATGAACCTGCGCCTGG
>JAGNPA010000368.1 GCA_017989885.1 Aquabacterium sp. | reverse complement strand
CCTTCTTCTACGGGCGCCGAATCTTCACCGGCATGTCAATGGATGGGCAAGCCCCCTACGTGGCGTACTGATTTGACCTCTGCGCGAAAATAGGGGTCATGATCACCTCGTCCACGCCTGCCTCCAACCCGGATCCAGACCCGAAGCCGCAGCCCCCCGAAGCGCCCGACCTTGACGCCTGCTGCGGCAACGGCTGCGATCCCTGCATTTTCGATCTGCATGACCTGGCCATGGACGAGTATCGCCAAGCCCTGCGGGCGTGGCAGGCGCGCCAGGACGCCGCCCAATCAGAGCAACCATGAACGCCTTGTCCGCTTTGAAAGCGCCGTTGATGGGCGCCTTGCTCGGCCTGTGTGCGCTGCGCGCCGTGGCTGGCGAGGCCGCACCCGCCGCCCCAGAGCAGCCCCGCCATGGCGGGCTGAGCACGATTGCGGCCCTGGATGTGCCACGCTACATGGGCACCTGGTTCGAGATTGCCAAGTACCCCAACTGGTTCCAGAAGAAATGCACCGGCGGAGGCACGACAGCCCAATACCGCCAGCAAGCAGACGGCACGGTGCAGGTCATCAACCGCTGCCGGCTGGAGAGCGGCGCCATGAACGAAGCCATGGCCACGGCCCGTCAGGTGGGCTCGGCCACATCCCCCAAACTGAAGGTGCGCTTCGCGCCCGCGTGGCTCTCGTTTCTGCCCTTCGTGTGGGGCGACTACTGGGTGATCGACCTCGATGAGGCATACCAGTTGGTGGCAGTGAGCGAGCCGAGTCAGGAGTACCTGTGGGTCCTGGCCCGAACCCCGCAGGTTGACCCGACCGCCTACAACGCCCTGCTGACCAGACTCACCCAAAAGGGGTTCGATGTGAGCAAGCTCGAACTCACACGACAGGACTGACAGGCCGCGCCCATGGGCCCTACACGCCCGGTGGGAGCTTGGCGGCCATCATCGTTCGGCGGTCCAGCTTGCGCCCATCGACGATGAAAGTGCCATCCCCGACGGCATGCACCATGCGCCGCTCCTTGCGTGCGACATCGACATAGGCGGCCACCCCGCTCAACACCACGATGTGGTGCTTGTCGATGATGTCGATGACCTTGCACTCGATGTTGGCGAGGCACTCTTTGATCAACGGCGCACCACCTGGCCCGACTCCATCAGCGTGAAGGCCTTGTTCAGGTTCAATGGATGCATGAGCGTACCTCTGGCCCTCAAGAACAGCGTTGCAAGACCCACACCCCCGCCGGCGGTGCATTGCGCCACACCCGGTCGGCCCGCTGCCACCGAAAGTCTGGCGAAGCCTCAAACGGGGCGCGCGGCAGGTAGGTGAACTGGACCAGTTTAGAGCCGGGCACCCGGTGCAAAAAGCGCTCGATGCTGGCCACCGTCAACTCGCGCAGCGCCTGCGGCAATGAGCGAAACGGCAGGCTGGACACCACCGCCGCCGGGGCGGGAAAGACGAGATCGTCCAGCACCTCGTGCGCGGAGTTTTGCCGCACGTCCAGCCCACCAAAATCCGTCCGCAGCCGCTGTGCCAGACGGGGCTGGATCTCGACCACCACCAGCGACGCGTTGGGCAGGCGACTGCGCAAGGCCTTCGTGACGGGCCCCGTGCCGGCACCCAACTCCACGACGTGGTTCACCTCGCCCGCCGCACGCACCATGGCCGAAGCCAGGTAGCGCGAGGAGGGCGTGAACGCACCGGTCAGCCCTGGCGTTTTCAGCAAGTGCAGCAGCAGTGCAGTCATGCGCTGGAGTATGCGACGCGCCCGGCTCGCCGCGCAAGCCATTCGGTGACGGACATGGGCGTGGGAGGTTTGCACTCGGGTGCGGTGTATGGGTGCCCAGGATGCGCAAGTTGACGGCGCGCCTATCATCTGTGTGGACCACCGCCCCGATCCCCAACCAGGAGCCCACGATGCAAGCCTTGTCCAACCAACGGACCACCCTGACGACGATTGCATCTGTGGCCATGTTCAGCCGCGGACTGGAGCCGGAGTTCCCCGAAGCGGTTCACCGGCAGCTCTCGAGCTTGCGGCACCCGGCGCGCGAGGAAGGCCCGCACATCCGCGACCTGACGGCCCTGCCCTGGTGCTCCATCGACAACGATGATTCGCGGGACCTGGACCAGCTGACCGTCATCGAGCCCCTGCCCAAGGGTGCCGTCCGTGTCATGGTGGCCGTCGCAGACGTGGACGCACTCGTCAAGCCGGGCACCCCCATTGATGATCATGCGCGCTACAACACGACGTCGGTTTACACATCGGCCCGGGTCTTTCACATGCTGCCTGAGCGCCTGTGCACGGACCTGACCTCCCTGAACCTCGATGAAGACCGGCTGGCCCTGGTCACCGAGATGTCCTTCAGCGATGACGGCATCCTCACCGGCTCGTCCATCTTCCGTGCCCGCGTGCGCAACAAGGCCCAACTGGCCTACGACGCCGTCTCTGCCTGGATCGAAGGGGAGGCCGACCTGCCCGAGGCCGCGCTCGGCATGGCCGGCATGGCCACCCAGTTGCGCATGCAGGACGAACTGGCCCAGAAGCTGCGGGTGCTGCGCCATGCCCAGGGCTCGCTGGAGTTCGAGTCCTTCCAGCCCAAAGCCCTCTTCGAAGGCGACCACATCACCGACATCCGGCTGCAGCAACACAACCGGGGCCGCCAGCTGATCGAAGAGTTCATGATCGCCACAAACGGCTGCACCGCGCGCTTCCTGTCTGCCCAGGGGCGCGGGGCCTTGCGACGGGTGGTCCGCTCACCCGAGCGGTGGCAGCGCATCATCGAGGTGGC
>JAGNPA010000367.1 GCA_017989885.1 Aquabacterium sp. | reverse complement strand
CCGATGACCACCGGCAGGCCTTGAAGCTGCGGGTAACGCAGCAATTCGACAGACGCGTAAAACGCGTCCATGTCGAGATGGGCGATGAGGCGGCGGGGAGAAGTCGTGTTCAGGCCTTGATGTCGAGCAGGCTGCCCATCATCTGCTGGTCGGCCTGGATGCTGCGCAGGTTGGCGCGATAGGTGTAGGTGGCCATTTTCTGCTCGACCAAGTCCTTGGCCAGATCCGGCCCGATCTCCTGCGCCTGGGCCAGCGAGGTGCTCACGCCGCCCGATTCCTGGCTCTGCTGGTTGACCACCTGACGCTGGAACTTCTCGGTCTGAACGTTGGCGATGTTGTGCGCGGCCACGTCCATGCGGGTCGATGCCGCCTGGGCGCCCGACAAACCGATGGCTGAAATTGCACTCATGGTGGCCTCCGTCACGCATTCACTTCAGGTCAAACTGTACCCGAGAGCTGGGGCCCTTGTCATCAGGCAAGCCACCGGTGCCCACCTTGGAAGCCGTCAACAACACACGATCAGGCGGGATTTTGCTGGACAGATAGGCTTTGACGGCATCGCCACGGTGGTCGGCCAGGCTCTTGAGGGCCGCGTCACTCACCGGGGCCGAGGCCTGCAGCAGGGCCTCCATCTCGGCCGGAGGCAAGGTCTTGGCCAGACCCACCAGGTTGCGTGGCTTCTTGATGTCGGCGGCCTTGTAGGCGGCGGTCAGCCATTGCGACTTTTCTTCTGGTGAAATCTCCACCTCGTCCACGGGCTGTCCTTGGGCCTTGGCTTTCGCGGCCCGCATCAGGCGGTCGACGTGTGCAGCGCGCAGGCCGGCCACGTCCACGGCGGGGTCCGCACGGCCGGTGGCCTCCAGCTTGAGGGCCGGCCGGTCGTCGAGCTTGCTGGCCAGGGTGTCCAGGCGCGCCCGGGCCGCTTCACTGAGTTCGGCCGAGCCCGGCGCAAAAGGCACGAAACCCAGCTCGTCGCCACCGCCCGAGAGCAGCGAGAACGGCGCCATCACGGCCTTGGTGATGAGGTTGACGATGACGCGCCAGATGATGCCGCCCACCGAAAACTGCGGGTCGTCGAGCGAGCCGGAGATGGGCAGGTTGATGTCGATCACGCCATGGCGGTTCTTGAGCAGCGAGACGGCAAACAGCACCGGCAGCTTGGTGGCGTCGGGGCTGTCCACCTTTTCGCCGAAGGTGAGCTGGTCAAGGTAGATCTGGTTTTGCGCCTCCAGCTTGCCGCCGTCGATCTTGTAGTGCACGGTCATCGACAGCGAGCCCTTTTCGATGGCGTAGCCCGCGTAGCGCGCCGCGTACGGCGTCAAGCGGGTGAGTTCGATGCCTTTGGCGCTGCCCTGGATGTCGGTGTACAGGCGTGGGCCCAGGGGGTGCAGCTGGCCGGTGATCTTGAGTGGCGCGCCGTCGTCCACCGCACCGGCCACGTCCACCGTGGCAGGCTCGGGCTTGTCGGAGGCGACCGCCGAGATGGTGCCCTCGATGCGCGTGAGGTTGGCCGAGTAATTGGGCTGAATGAAGTTGTCGGTGAAGTCGACGCGCCCCTTGCTGAGCTTGATGCCCTGCCAGCGCAGCTTCATGGGGGACGCGGCGGTGGCGGTGGTCGTTGGCAATGCCGCAGACGCAGGGGCCGAGGCCACCACCGGCGCAGCCGGAGCCGATGCCGCACCTGCGGGCTGCGGCGTGGTGATGGACTGGGGCTGGGCCCCGACCTCGCGGCTGGCAATGGTGGTGAGGTTGAGCTGCCCATCGGGGTTGATGATGACGCGGCCGAAGAAGTCGTTCAGGGCGATGCGGCCCAGGTTGGCGTTGACCTGTCCGTTGGCCCAGGCCAGGTCGGTGCCGTCGAGCGACAGGGTGCGCCAGCTGACGAAATCGGCCTCGTTGACGCGGTCCTGCAGGCTCAGGTCGCTCAGGCCGACGCGGCCCTGGTAGCGCACGCTCAGGCCGCGGCGGGCATCGTCTTGCAACTGCAAGCGACCGGCGGCCTGAGCCCGGGCCCCGGCGATGCGGATGTTGAGGTGCGGGTCCAGGTAGGACTGCAGCACGCGCAGGTCCACCCCGGCCAGCCCCACCTTGCCCTGCACGGACAGGGGCTGCGGCCGTACCTCGCCCTGGAAGTTCACCTGCCCCTTGCCCTGGGCCTGGGTGCGCAGGTCCACCGTCAAAGGCTGGCGCAAATCGGTGGAGGCGTTTGCCACGCTCAGGTCGGTGCGCTGCAAGGACAGCAGCGCCGCCGGGCTGACGGTCTGGTCAGTGACCTGCACGCGGCAGTCCTGGCAACGCAGCAGCTTGACGGTGACCGGCGGCAGCGCGGCCTCCTGCGGCTTCGCGGACGCGCGGCGCGCGGCGGCCGATGCCGGTCGCGGTGGCGCCATGCCCAGCCACTGGCCCTGGCGACCACGGGTCACGCGGGCGTCCAGGCCATTGACCGTCACCGTTTCCAGGCTCATGCGGCGCAGACCGGGCAGGGCTGGGTCGAACGACAGGTGGGCATCGGCGCCCTCCACCGCCAGCTCGCTCAGGTGCACCTGGTCGCGCACGCCCGAGGCGGTGGCCTGCGTCTGCAAACCCGCCAGGCGGACGGAGCCGCCGCTCAGGTTCAGCCCGGGTTGGGCCAGCTCAGGTGAGGTCGCGGCCGGGTCGGCTTGCAGGCGGGCGCTGAGTTGCGCCTGCAAGGACAAGGCACCCTTCTGGACGGCCAGGGGCAGGCTCAAAGATTGCGCCAGGGGCGCCAGCCAGGGTTGCACCGATGCCTGGTCCAGCGCCAGCT
>JAGNPA010000061.1 GCA_017989885.1 Aquabacterium sp. | reverse complement strand
CATTGTCTGGCCGCTCATGGGGCCTTCGTCGGTGCGTGACTCGGCCAACATCGCCAGCAGCATGACCTTCTCGGCCACCACCTTGATCGATGGGGCGCGCGAGGACAACCTGGCGCGCTTGCTCAACGTGGTCAGCACCCGCGCGGCCTATCTGTCGGCCACCGATCTGCTCGATAGCGTGGCGCTGGACAAATATGCCTTCACCCGGGACGCCTATCTGCAGCGCCGTCAGAGTCTGATCGACCAAGGCCGGACGCCTGCGGAAGTTGAGGAGGAAGAGGAAGCGCCTGAACCTCGGTATGACCTGCCAGAGACTGAGGAAGAAGCCGCGGCGGCTGCCGAGGCAGCTTCGGCGGCGAGCGCCCCTGAGGCGGCACGTTGATCCGGCCTGTCCCCACCTTCAACATCAGATGAGTCGGTCATCCTGTCGGCCCCTTGAGGCGTTAAAGGACAGGTCAAGATCTCAGAAAGGACCCTTTGTGTCGCACTCCCGTCGGTTTTTTGTTCGTGTTGTGAGTTCGGCCCTCGTGGCCGTGTCGGCCTTGGGGGCGACCCAGGCGGGTGCGCAAACGGCACCGGCCCAGGCGACCGCACCTGTACCGGCCCAGACGCCCGAGGCGTTCATTCAGTCGATCACCAACGAGGTGATGGCCACGGTCAAGTCCGACAAGGCCATCCAGTCGGGTGACCTGCGCAAGATCACGGCCGTGGTCGATGCCAAGATCATGCCGAACGTGAACTTCGTGCGCATGACGGCAGCCGCCGTCGGCCCTGCCTGGCGTCGCGCCACGCCGGATCAGCGTCTGCGTCTGCAAAACGAGTTCAAGACCCTGCTGGTGCACACCTATGCGGGTGCCGCTTCCCAGGTCAAGGACCAGGTCATCGAGTACCTGCCGTCCCGTGCCCGTGCGACCGACACGGATGTGGTCGTGCGCACCGTGGTCAAGGGCAAGGGTGACCCCATCCAGCTGAACTATCGCCTGGAGAAGGCTGGCAATGCGTGGAAGGTCTATGACGTGAATGTGCTGGGCGCGTGGCTGGTGCAGACCCATCAGAGCAGCTTTGCTCAGGAAATCAATGCTTCGGGCATTGACGGCCTGATCTCGAAGCTGGCCGAGCGCAACCGCCAGTTGGTGGCCAAGAACGCGGCGAACTGAGCCATGTTGCTGTTGCCCGCCGTCATCACGCACGCTGAGGTGCCGCACGTGTTGCGTCTGTTTCGCCAGACGCTGGACCAGGCTGCGGCCCAAGGTGGCACGGAAGCAGCCATGCTGACGGTGGACGGCGCGGCCTTGCAGCAGTTTGACTCCAGCGCGCTGGCGGTGTTGCTGGAGTGTCAGCGCATGGCGCGGGCCAATGGGCGTGCCTTTGCCGTGCAGCATCTGCCCCCGAAGCTGACCGAGCTGGCCCGCCTGTACGGCGTGGACGGCCTCTTGCAGTCGGCCTGAGCTCAGCTTTCTTCCGTCCAGCTGAAGCCGTCCCGCGCCACCAGCGCACTGGCGGCGGCCGGGCCCCAGGTTCCGGCGCTGTAGGGGCGCAGGCCGCTCGGATCGTGCCGCCAGGCCTCCAGAATGGGCTCCACCCAGCGCCAGGCTTGTTCCTGCTCGTCCGAGCGCACAAACAGATTCAACCGTCCCGCCAAGGCGTCGAGCAGCATGCGCTCGTAGGCGCCCACGCGGTCGGTGGGGAAGGCCTGGTCGAAATCCAGGTTCAGCGATACCGGCGACAGGTGCTCGGCATGCGTGGCCATCTGCCCGGTGCCCACGGCGCCTTTGGCCGCCAGCAGGTGCAATTGCAGGCCGTCTTCCGGCTGCAGCTTGATCACCAGCTTGTTGGGGGTTTGCGTGCCCGGGAAAATCGAGTGCGGGGTGGGGCGGAAGTTCACCACGATCTCGGCATGGCGGTGGGCCAGGCGTTTGCCGGTGCGCAGGTAGAAGGGCACGCCGGCCCAGCGCCAGTTCTGGATCTCGCAGCGCAGGGCCACAAAGGTTTCGGTGCTGCTGCCTGCCGGCACCTTCGCTTCGTCCAGATAGCCTGGGACGGCCACACCCCCGACCGTGCCCGCCCGGTACTGGCCGCGCACCACATCGCGCGCCACCGAGGCTGCGTCAAAGGGTTTGAGTGAGCGCAGCACCTTGAGCTTTTCGTCGCGGATGGCGTCGGCATCGGCACTGGACGGGGGCTCCATCGCGACCATCGTCAGCAACTGCAGCGCGTGGTTCTGGATCATGTCGCGCAGCGCACCGGTGCGGTCGTAAAAATCACCCCGGGTGCCCACGCCCAGGCTTTCGGCCAGCGTGATCTGGATGTTGGCAATGCTTTCGCGGCGCCACAGGGGCTCGAACAGCACATTGCCAAAGCGCAGGGCCATCAGGTTCTGCACCGAGGGCTTGCCCAGGTAGTGGTCGATGCGCAGGGCCTGCTGCTCGCTGAACACGGAGCGCACCGCCTCGTTGATGGCCTGGGCCGACGCCAGGTCATGCCCCAGGGGTTTCTCCAGCACCACGCGCACGCCCGGATGGTTGAGGCCGGCCGCGCCCAGTTGCTCGCAGATCACGGGGAAGAGGTGCGGGCTGGTGGCGAGGTACATCACCACGGTGTCGGCGCAGCGGCCGCCCAGCCACTGGCGCAGCAACTGGTAGTCGTCGGGCTGGGACAGGTCCATGCGCAGGTAGTGCACCTGGGTGGCAAAGCGCTCGAACTCGTCTTCGGTGGGTCGCTTGGCGCGGTCGTCCACGGTGGCAAGCTTGTCCTGGAGCCACTGGCGGTAGCTGGCGTCGGTGCGCTCGTCGCGGGCGACAGCGAGGATGCGACCTTGAGCGGGCAGCTTGCCGTGGCGCCAGGCCTGGAACAGCGCCGGCATCAGCTTGCGCCAGGTCAGATCGCCCGTGCCGCCGAAAAAAACCAGATCAAAGGACATGAAAGGGGCCCGATAAAGGGGGAGTGCGTGCATTCCAGGGGCCGCAGGGCACGCCTGTCATGATTTTGGAGACAGAATGTGGCTTCACGATAAGCCAAATTCAGGATGCTGGTCGATCTCGTTTCGATGTGGGGTCGGAGCCAGCCCATTTCACCTTGTTTCCCATGACCTCGCAACTCGATCAGCTCAAGGCCTGCACCACCGTCGTTGCCGACACCGGTGACTTCAAGCAACTGGCCCAGTTCACCCCGCAAGACGCCACGACCAACCCGTCCCTGATCCTCAAGGCGGTGCAAAAGCCCGAGTACGCGCCCTTGCTGGCCGAGGTGGTGGCCGCGCACCGCAGCGAGCCGCTGGATGCGATCGTGGACCAGGTGCTGGTGCGCTTTGGTCTGGAGATCCTCAAGGTGGTGCCCGGCCGCGTGTCGACCGAGGTGGACGCCCGCCTGAGCTTTGACTCCGAGGCCACCCTGGTGCGGGCGCGACGCCTGATCTCGCTGTACGAAGCTGCGGGCATTTCTCGCCATCGTGTGCTGATCAAGATCGCGGCCACCTGGGAAGGCATTCAGGCCGCCCGCGTGCTGGAACAAGAAGGCATTCACTGCAACCTGACCCTGCTGTTCGCCTTTGCCCAGGCGCGCGCCTGTGGCGATGCCGGTGTGCAGCTGATCTCGCCTTTTGTCGGGCGCATCTACGACTGGTACAAGAAGTCGGCCGGTGCGGCCTGGGACGAGGCTGCGCAGGCCGGTGTCAACGACCCGGGCGTGCAGTCGGTCAGCCGCATTTACAGCTACTACAAGGCCCACGGGGTGCGCACCGAGGTGATGGGCGCGAGCTTCCGCAATGTGGGGCAGATTCTGGCCCTGGCGGGCTGCGATCTGCTGACCATCAGCCCGGACCTGCTGGCGCAACTGCAGGCCAGCGAGGCCCCGGTGGTGCGCCAGTTGGTGCCCGCCACCGATGTGAAGTCCCCCGAGGCCCCCTTGAGCGAAGCCGCCTTCCGCTACGCGCTCAACGACGACGCCATGGCCACCGAGAAGCTGGCCGAGGGCATCCGCGCGTTTGCCGTCGATGCGGGCAAGCTGGACGCCCTGATCGAGGCGCAGCGCTGAGCGGGGAGGGTGAGAGCATGACGTCTCCCCGTTGTGATCAGACCGTGGCCTGGGCGGCCCTGGGCGGGCATTACCAGGCCCATGGTGCTGACCTGGATTTGCGCACCTTGTTCGCTGATGACCCCCGCCGCGTGGAGGCCCTGACCTTCGAGGCGCCCGAGGTGGTGGTGGACATGTCGCGGGTGCACTGGGATGTGGCCACGCGCCATCACCTGCTGGACCTGGCGCGCGAATGCCGGTTGACCGAGCGGCGT
Source organism: Aquabacterium sp. (assembly GCA_017989885.1). Lineage (GTDB taxonomy): Bacteria > Pseudomonadota > Gammaproteobacteria > Burkholderiales > Burkholderiaceae_C > Aquabacterium. The sequence goes on along the minus strand of JAGNPA010000061.1, from coordinate 4,145 downwards.
GATGCGATGCTGCGCGGCGAGCTGGTCAATGGCTCCGAAGGTCGGGCGGTGCTGCACACGGCGCTGCGCGCGCCGCGTGGACAGGGCCCGTTCAGCGACGAGGTGCATGCCGTGCTCGACGCGATGCTGACCTTTGTCGATGGCGTGTGGGCGACGGCCGGCGGGCCGAACCCGGGCGACATCCACGATGTGGTCAACATTGGCATTGGCGGCTCTGACCTGGGGCCGCAGATGGTGGTGATGGCGCTGGAGGCCTTTGCCCACCCCCGCCTGCGCTGCCATTTTGTGTCGAACATCGACGGGCAGGACCTGGCGGGCGTGCTGCGGCAGGTGGACCCGAAGCACACCTTGTTCATCGTGGCGTCCAAGACCTTCACGACGCAGGAAACGATGGTGAACGCGCGCACGGCGCGCCAGTGGTTCCTGGACCAGGGCGGCACCGACATCGCCCGCCACTTTGTGGCCACCACCTCGAATGTCGAGGCCGCAGCGGCCTTTGGCATCACCACCACCTTCGGGTTCTGGGACTGGGTGGGCGGACGGTTTTCGCTGTGGTCGGCCATTGGCTTGCCGATTGCGCTGGCGCTGGGGCGCACGCATTTCCGGGCCTTGCTGGCCGGTGCGCATGCGATGGACCAGCACTTTGCATCGGCCCCGTCCGAGGCAAACCTGCCGCTGTGGCTGGGCCTGATGGACGTCTGGTATCGCAACTTCAAGGGCTACACCAGCCGCTGTGTGGCCCCGTATCACCACGGCCTGCGCCGCCTGCCGGCGTACTTGCAGCAACTGGTGATGGAGAGCAATGGCAAGAGCGTGGACCGTCATGGTCAGCCGCTGACCTACGCCACCAGTGAGGTGGTGTGGGGCGAGCCGGGCGTCAACGGCCAGCACGCGTTTTTCCAGATGCTGCACCAGGGCACCGATGTGATCCCGGTGGAGTTCATCTTGTTCAAGGGCTTGCCGGTGCGTGACGCCGGGCAACTGTCGCCGGCGGTGCAGGACTTGTTGCACCGCCAGCACCAGATGTTGCTGGCCAACGGGCTGGCGCAGGCGCAGGCGCTGATGTGGGGCAAGACCACCGAGCAGGCGGCCCAGGAGGTCGCGCCGACCGCGTCCAAACAGCTGGCGCCGCAGGTCATTGCACGCCACCGCACCTTCCCGGGTAACCGGCCCAGCTTGACGATGGTGATTGATGCGCTGACGCCACGATCGCTGGGTGCGTTGATTGCGCTGTACGAGCACCGGGTGCTGGTCAGCGGTGCGCTGTGGGGCATCAACTCCTTCGACCAATGGGGCGTGGAGCTGGGCAAGGCCATGAGCAACGACCTGCTGCCGCGCCTGGACAGCGGCGATGTCAGCGGGCTGGACCCCGCGACCGCAGCGATGATCGCGCGGCTGCGCGGAGCCTGATCAGGCTTCGACGACCTCGGTGAGGGCCTTGCGCATTTTCTTCATGGCGGCCACCTCGATCTGACGGATGCGTTCGGCGCTGACGCCGTATTCGGCGGCCAGCTCGTGCAGCGTCATGCCACCGGAGCCGTCGTCGTTGACCTGTAGCCAGCGTTCTTCGACGATGCGGCGGCTGCGCGCGTCGAGCTGGTCGAGCGCCAGCGCGATGCCATCGCTGGCCAGCCAGTCGCGGCGGTGGGCTTCGATCACGCGGGTGGGTTCGTGCACCTCGTCGGCCAGGTAGGCCAGCGGGGCCACGGGGCCGTCGCCGTCGTCATCGGCGGGAGCCTCCAGGGCCACGTCGCCACCCGCCATGCGGGTTTCCATCTCGATGACGTCTTCTGGACGGACATTGAGCTCGGTGGCCATGCGCTGGATGTCGTGCTCGGACAGGCAGGCGCGGCCCACGTTGACGGCGTCGGCTTCACCCTTGAACTGGTGCTTGAGCGAGCGCAGGTTGAAAAACAGCTTGCGCTGGGCCTTGGTGGTGGCCACCTTGACCATGCGCCAGTTTTTCAGGATGTACTCGTGGATCTCGGCTTTGATCCAGTGCATGGCATAGCTCACCAGACGCACGCCCTGATCGGGGTCGAAGCGCTTGACGGCCTTCATCAGGCCGACGTTGCCTTCCTGGATCAGGTCGCCTTGCGGCAGGCCGTAGCCCATGTACTGGCGAGAGATGGACACGACCAGACGCAGGTGCGAGAGCACCAGACGGGAGGCGGCCTGCAGGTCCTGCTGGTCACGCAGACGACGCGCCAGAGACTGCTCCTCTTCGGGCGCCAGCATGGGAATGGCCTGGACCGAGCGGATGTACGCGTCCAGGTTGCCCAGCGAGGGCACCACACTCCAAGGGTCACGGGGGGCAAGGGCGGTCGTCAGGGTCATGGCTGGTCCTTTCGTGGATCCTTCTCAGGCAATGTTAGCACTCGCCTGTTCAGAGTGCTAACGCGTGCAAAAGTTCCCTGTTGAAAGTCCGTGTATTTGTATTTGTGCAAATGTAATATGATGGGTGGGTGCTCACCTTTTGCAGAACCATGAAGCTTCATCGCCCTCTGGTTGCCGCTGTGGCAGCCCTCACCATGGTGGCCGCCAGTTCCCTGGCGCACGCCAACTATGTCAGCATCGCCCGTGAGTCCGTGACCATGCGCTCGGGCCCCGGTACGAAGCACACGGCCCAATGGACCTTGAGCAAAGGCTATCCGCTCAAGGTCACCGCCCGTTCAGGCAAATGGGTCAAGGTGCGTGACTTCGAAAATGACACCGGATGGGTCTACAAGCCCATGACGAACCAGGTGCGTCACCACATCGTGAAGGCCTCGACGGCCAACCTGCGCAGCGGGCCGGCCACCCGCTACAAGCTCGTCGGCAAGGCGGGCTACGGCGAGGTGTTGCGTGCCCTGGATCAGCGTGACCGGTGGGTCAAGGTGCGCACGGATGCCGGTGTGCAGGGCTGGGTGGCGCGCAGCCTTTTGTGGGGCTGGTGACGCTGGCCCTGGGCGGCCAGTCGCCTGGCTTGCTGTTGCAGACTCGCGGCCGCCGCCGCGCTTTCTTCCACCAGCGCCGCGTTTTGCTGCGTGGTGCGGTCCAGTTCGGAGACCGCGTGGCTCACCCGGGCGACGATGTCGTCCATGGTCGCCACGACCTGACCGACCACCTGACTGCATCATGGATGAGGCCAGTCTGTTGCAGGCTGGAAGGCCTGCTGTTTGGTGCGCAGGGACAGGTCGGCGTTGCCGGTGGCGATTTCGGCCGATCCGGTGTCGATCGAGTCTGATGCTTGGTGGACCTGGGACACGATGGATGCTGGCCGCCCGTGGCGTCTCCGCCGTCCAACATCTTCACGATGGTCTGTGTAGTGGCCACGGCCTGTGACTCGATGTCCTTGATGGCGCCGTACAGCCGGTTCAATTCGGCCTTGTCCTCGGCGTTGGCGACCAGGGGCTTCAGCGGGGTGGCCGATGCTGCGTAGAGCCGGCCAGCGTCTTGAGGGTCGCGACGACGATCAGGATGACCAGCACCAGCCCCCTCTCGGCCTCTGACACAGGCTGGTGGTGTGAGCATGCGCATAATCGCAAACCTGAAGTCAATGGGTGTGTGATGGTGTCGTTGTCGTTGTCGGTGTGTCGTGTTCAGAAGGTGGGGCGAATCCTGGGATGGGGTTGGGCTCTGGCGGGGTGCATCGGGGTCGGTGCCCACGCGGCGGAGCGCTTGCCGACGGAAGCCGACTACTTTGCCCAGGTGCCGGTGGTGTTGACGGCCAGCCGTCTGGATCAGCCGCTCAACGAGGCGCCTGGTGCCATGACGGTGATCGACCGTGACACCATCCGTCAGTCGGGGGCGCGCACCGTGGCCGAAGTGCTGCGACTGGTGCCCGGTTACGTGCTGGGCGGGTGGAACGGGGCCAATCCCTTGGCGTCGTACCACGTGGCGCTGGATGATTTTGGTGGGCGCAATCTGGTGCTGATCGATGGCCGGTCGGTGTACGCCAGCAGCTACCTGGGTGACACCCACTACGGCATGATGGGCGTGCTCTTGCCGGACATCGAGCGCATCGAGGTGCTGCGTGGGGCCAACTCCGCAGCCTATGGTGCCAATGCCATGTTCGGGGTCGTCAACATCATCACCCGGCACAGTGCCGACACCGTGGGCGGCTCGGCCGCGCTCTCGGTGGGCGACAACGGCATCCGCGACAC
>JAGNPA010000366.1 GCA_017989885.1 Aquabacterium sp. | reverse complement strand
CCCAACATGAAAGGCTTTGAAGGCGCCCTCGCCTCCCAGGCCGACGAGGTGGTCATCTTTGCCGCCGCCAGCGAAGCCTTCAGCCAGCGCAACATCAACTGCTCCATCGCCGAGTCGATCGAGCGCTTCCGCCCCGTGGCTGAGGCCGCCAAGGCCCACGGCATGAAGGTGCGCGCCGCCGTCTCGTGCGCTCTGGGCTGCCCCTATGAGGGCGAGGTTTCGCTCGATGCCGTGGAAGACGTCGTGCAACGCCTGCTGGACATCGGCAGTGACCACATTGGCATCGCCGACACCATCGGCGTGGGCACGGCCGGCCGCGTCACCGCCGTGATGGAACGCGCCCTCAAGCACGTCCCCCTGCCCGAACTCAGCGGCCACTTCCACGACACCTACGGCCAGGCGCTCACCAACATCTACGCCAGCCTGACGCTGGGCGTTCACATCTTCGACACCAGCATTGCCGGCCTGGGCGGCTGCCCCTATGCCAAGGGCGCCACCGGCAACGTCGCCACCGAAGACGTGGTTTACCTGCTGCACGGCCTGGGCATCACCACCGGCATCGACCTCGACGCCCTGGTAGACGCCGGGGCGTTCATCTCCAACGTACTGGGCCGCAAGCCCGTCTCTCGCGTCAGCAACGCCCTGCTGGCCAAGCGCGCCAACGCCTGATGCGCGTGCCCGTTTCATTGCCTTCCGTTCGACCCGACACCTGTACCGACCCCGACACCGACACCGAGGAGTGACCACCATGAACCTGCCAGGCCTGAACCACCAACTGGGTGACGACATCGATGCCTTGCGCGAAGCCGTGCGCGCCTTTGTGCAAAAAGAACTCGCCCCCCGCGCCGCCGACATCGACCGCGACAACCTCTTCCCCGCCGACATGTGGAAGAAGCTGGGCGACCTCGGCGTGCACGGCCTGACCGTCTCCGAAGCATACGGCGGCACCAACCTGGGCTACCTCGCCCACATGGTGGCCATGGAAGAGGTCAGCCGCGGCAGCGCTTCGGTCGGTCTGAGCTACGGCGCGCACTCCAATCTGTGCGTCAACCAGATCAACCGCAACGGCACCGAGGCGCAGAAGCAGAAGTACCTGCCCAAACTCATCAGTGGCGACTTCGTCGGTGCCCTGGCGATGAGCGAACCCAACGCCGGCTCCGACGTCGTCAGCATGAAGCTGCGTGCTGACAAGCGGGGCGACCGCTACGTGCTCAACGGCAGCAAGATGTGGATCACCAACGGGGGCGACGCCGACGTGCTCGTGGTCTATGCCAAGACCAACCCGGAAGCCGGCGCCAAGGGCATGACCGCCTTCCTGATCGAAAAGGGCATGAAGGGCTTCAGCAAGGGTCAGCACCTCGACAAACTGGGCATGCGTGGCTCCAACACCTTCCCGCTGTTTTTTGAAGACTGCGAAGTGCCTCTTGATAACGTGCTGGGCGGCGAAGGCAACGGCACCAAGGTGCTGATGAGCGGTCTGGACTACGAACGCGCGGTACTCTCAGGCGGCCCGCTGGGCATCATGCAGGCGGTGATGGACAACGTCATCCCCTACATCCATGAGCGCAAGCAGTTCGGCCAGGCCATCGGCGAGTTCCAGTTGCTGCAAGGCAAGGTCGCCGACATGTACACCGTGCAGCAGGCCGCCCGCTCGCTGGGCTACACCGTGGCCAAGAACCTCGACGCCCTGGGTGATCGACACGCCCGCCACGTGCGCAAGGACTGCGCCGCACTGATCCTGTGGACGGCTGAAAAAGCCACCTGGATGGCCGGCGAAGGCATCCAGATCTTCGGCGGCAATGGCTACATCAACGACTACCCGCTGGGTCGTCTGTGGCGCGATGCCAAGCTGTACGAAATCGGCGCTGGCACCAGCGAAATCCGCCGCATGCTGATCGGCCGCGAGCTGTTCGCCGAAACGGCCTGATCGGCCCACCACCTCCACCGGACTCATCCGGTGGAGCCACGGACACCGGCGTCACCACCGGTGGACCGGTGTCCCGTTCACACCTCGCTCATCTCCAGCACCACGCGGTTGCGCCCCTGGGCCTTGGCCTGGTACAGCGCGGCATCGGCGCGCGCCATCCAGCCCGTCAGGCTCAGTTCTCGGCGGTCAAACTGCGCCACCCCGATGCTCACGCTGAACTGCAGCGGCTTGCCCTCCACCAGCAAGTGGCTGTGGTACACCGCCTCGCGGATGCGCTCGGCCAGAGCCGTGGCCTGCTCGGCCGTGATGTTGGGCAGCAGCACCACGAACTCCTCGCCGCCCAAACGCGCCACCAGGTCGACCTTGCGCACCAGTTGCTGCACCGTCTGCGCAAAGCTCACCAGCACCGCATCCCCGGTCACATGGCCATGGGTGTCGTTGACCACCTTGAAGTGGTCCAGGTCCATCATCAGCAAGGACAGCTCCGAGCGATAACGCAGCGCACGCTGCATCTCGGCCTCGGCCGCCTCTGAAAACGCCCGTCGGCTGGCCACCCCGGTCAGGGAGTCCGTGCGTGCGGCCAGTTCGGCCGCATCCTTCTGGTCGCGCAATTCCTGCGTGGCCTGGGTGATCTGCTGCTGCAACTCCTCCTGCGTGGTCGCAATGCGCGCCACCATCGCATTGATCCCCGTTGCCAGCGGGCGCAAGATGCCACTGTTCGCCTCGTCCACGCGCTCGTCCAACTGGCCTTCCCCCACCCGCTGCACGACATGGTTGATGCGTCCAATCTGCACCGACACCAGATCGGCCAGGACAGAGGCCATCACGCCCGCCAGCATCAAGCCACCCACGGCCGTCGCCAGTG
>JAGNPA010000365.1 GCA_017989885.1 Aquabacterium sp. | reverse complement strand
ACCTTGTGGATGGCCGTGTTTGCCGACATGGGCGCCAGCCTGATCGTGGTCTTCAACGGCCTGCGGCTCTTGCGCTTCAAGGATTGAGCTTGGTCCTGCGACACCCTTGCCATGGTGTGTGCCCTCGCCTATGATGTGTACCACACACACCATTCACACACATCATGCGCACCAACATCGAAATTGATGACAAGTTGATGCAGGAAGCCTTGCGGCTCACTGGCCTGAAAACGAAGCGTGAAGCCGTCGAGGCGGGATTGCGGACCTTGCTCAGGTTACGTCAGCAGGAAGAAATCCGACGTTATCGGGGCAAGCTCGACTGGCAAGGCGATCTGAACGCCATGAGGACCGACCCATGATTCTCGTGGACTCGAGTGTCTGGATCGACTTCTTCCGAGGCACGGTGACGCCCCAAAGCGAACGGCTGGATCAACTGTTGGGCCGTGAGCCGCTGCTGATCGGCGACCTGATTTTGGCGGAAGTGCTGCAAGGCTTCACCAGCGAACGGGACTTCAACCAGGCCCGCAAAATGTTGGGGGCGCTCGAGCTTGTGAACCTGGGTGGGGCCGAGATGGCTGTGCAAGCCGCCAGGAACTTCAGAACCTTACGCGCCAAAGGGGTCACCATCCGCAAGACGATTGACACCTTCATCGCGACTTGCTGCATTGAACAAGACCACGCCTTGCTGTTCAGCGATCGCGACTTCGACCCTTTCGTCTTGCACTTGGGCTTACGTTCAGCCATGAGCAATATTTGCTAGGGCGTACACGCCATCAGCGCTTGGTCTGCAACTTGGCAAACGCCGCCGCCATGGCCGACTGCCCCGACGCAGCGCCACCTGCCGCCCCGGCACCCCGGCCGCCCCCCTGGACCCGCTCATTGCGCGCCGCCGGCTTGAAACCACCGTCACGCCCCGCACCACCCGCCTTCGGGCCCGTGGCCGCATCCAGCTTCATGGTCAACGAAATCCGCTGACGCGACAGATCGACCTCCAGCACCTTCACCTTGACGATGTCGCCGGTCTTGACCACCTCGCGGGCATCGGTGACGAACTTGTTCGACAACTGGCTCACGTGCACCAGGCCGTCCTGGTGCACACCCAGATCCACGAACGCGCCAAACTGCGCCACGTTGCTGACCGTGCCCTCCAGCACCATGCCTTCCTTGAGGTCCTTGAGGTCCTCCACGCCATCGTTGAAGCGCGCCACCTTGAAGTCAGGCCGCGGGTCGCGTCCCGGCTTCTCCAGCTCGCCCAGAATGTCCTTCACCGTGATCACGCCAAACTTGTCGTCGGCGAACAGCTCGGGCTTGAGGCTGCGCAGCACATCGCTCTTGCCCATCACCTCGCCAATAGGCTTGCCGGTCGTCTTCAGCATTTTTTCGACCACCGGATAGGTTTCCGGGTGCACGCCGGTCACATCCAGCGGGTTATCGCCATCGCGAATCCGCAAAAAGCCAGCGGCCTGCTCAAACGTCTTGGCACCCAGCCCGGCCACGTCCATCAGTTGCTTGCGGTTGCGGAACGCGCCGTTCGCATCACGCCAGCGCACGATGCTGTTGGCCACCGCCGAGCTCAAGCCCGACACCCGCGCCAGCAGGGGCGCCGAAGCCGTGTTCAGGTCCACGCCGACCGAGTTCACGCAGTCTTCCACCACCGTGTCCAGCGTGCGCGCCAGCTCGCTCTGGTTGACGTCGTGCTGGTACTGGCCCACGCCAATGCTCTTGGGATCGATCTTCACCAGCTCGGCCAGCGGGTCTTGCAGACGACGGGCAATCGACACCGCGCCGCGCAGGCTCACGTCCAGCTCGGGCAGCTCCTTCGAGGCGAACTCCGAGGCCGAATACACCGACGCGCCCGCTTCCGACACCACCACCTTCTCGATCGGGGTGCCCGGTGCCAGTTGCTGGATGCGCTTGATCAGGTCGGCCGCCAGCTTGTCGGTCTCACGGCTGGCCGTGCCATTGCCAATGGCGATCAGGTTCACGCCATGCGCAGCGCACAGCTTGGCCAGCGTGTGGATGGAGCCTTCCCAATCCTTGCGCGGCTCGTGTGGGTACACCGTCGAGGTGTCCAGCACCTTGCCCGTGTCGCTCACCACCGCCACCTTCACACCGGTGCGGATGCCGGGGTCCAGCCCCATCACCACGCGCTTGCCAGCCGGTGCGGCCAGCAGCAGGTCGCGCAGGTTCTCGGCAAACACCTTGATGGCGGTCGCTTCGGCCGCTTCGCGCAAGCGCGAAAACAGGTCACGCTCCAGGCTCAGCGACAGCTTGACCTTCCAGGTCCAGGCGATCGATTTGCGGATCAGGTCGTCCGCCAGGCGCTTGCCGTGGCTCCAGCCCAGGTGCACGGCAATGCGGCCTTCGGCCAGGCTCGGCTTGCCCGGCACCACCTCTTCGTCCAGCACCAGCTTGGCGTCCAGAATTTCCAGCGTGCGGCCACGAAACACCGCCAGCGCCCGGTGCGAGGGCACGGTGCGAATCGGCTCGTCGTAATCGAAATAGTCGCGGAACTTGGCCACGTCCGGGTTGTGCTCGTCCTTGCCCGCCATCAGCTTGGCCTTGAACAGGCCCTCTGACCACAGCCAATCGCGCATCTTGCCGATCAGCGTGGCATCTTCGGCCCAGCGCTCTGACAGGATGTCGCGCACCCCGTCCAACACCGCGAACGTGTCGGCAAAGCCGGCATCGGCATTCACAAACGCGGCCGCCTCGGCCTGCGGGTCCAGCGTCGGGTCGGCAAACAGCTTGTCGGCCAGTGGCTCGATGCCCGCCTCGCGGGCGATCATGCCCT
>JAGNPA010000364.1 GCA_017989885.1 Aquabacterium sp. | reverse complement strand
CGCGCCTGACGGACAATACGGGCATGCGCAAATTTCTTGTCACCGGTGCCGCAGGTTTCATCGGCATGCACGTGGCCCAGGCCCTGTTGGCCCGGGGGGACGAGGTCGTCGGCATCGACAACCTCAACGATTACTACAGCCCCCAACTCAAGCAGGACCGGCTGACCCATCTGCAGCAGCAGGCGGGGGCCGAGCATTGGCGTTTCGAGCTGATGGACGTGGCCGACAACGCCGCGCTGCAAGCGTTGTTCACCTGCGAGCGTTTTGATGGCGTGGTGCACCTGGCCGCGCAAGCGGGGGTGCGTTACTCGCTGACCAACCCGCACGCCTATGCGCAGTCCAATCTGGTGGGCTTCGTGAACATTCTGGAAGCGTGCCGCCACCATGCCACGGCGCACCTGGTGTACGCGAGCAGCTCCAGCGTGTACGGTGGCAACGTCAAGATGCCGTTTGCCGAGACGGACCCGGTCGATCACCCCGTCAGCCTGTACGCGGCCACCAAGAAGGCCAACGAGCTGATGGCGCACACCTACAGCCATCTGTATGGCCTGCCCACCACCGGCTTGCGCTTCTTCACGGTCTACGGCCCCTGGGGGCGCCCGGACATGGCGCCGATGCTGTTCACCCGGGCGATTCTGGCGGGCGAGCCCATCAAGGTGTTCAACCACGGCCAGATGAAGCGCGACTTCACCTACATCGACGACATCGTGCGCGGCGTCGTGGCCACGCTGGATCGGCCTCCGGTGGCTGACCCCGATTTCAACCGCGCCGAACCCTCGGCCGCCGGTTCGTGGGCGCCGTACAAGGTCTTCAACATCGGCCGCAGCGAGCCAGTGCCCCTGCTGGACTTCATCGGCACGCTGGAGCAGGCCCTGGGCGTGACAGCCCAGAAGGATTTGCAGCCCATGGCCCCCGGCGACGTGGCGGCGACCTATGCCGATGTCAGCGCCCTGGCGGCCTGGACCGGTCAGCAGCCCCAGGTGGACCTGAGCGAAGGCGTACGCCGTTTCGTGGACTGGTACCGCCGCTACCACGCCTGACCCTCATTCCCATTCAATTCGAGAGAAGCATCCCATCATGAAAGTTTCTGTTGTTGGCACCGGCTATGTGGGCTTGGTGACCGGGGCCTGTCTGGCCGAAATGGGCAATGACGTGCTGTGCCTGGACGTCGACCCGCGCAAGATCGAGATCCTGGAAAACGGGGGCATCCCCATCCACGAGCCGGGCCTGGACCTGGTCGTGGCCCGCAACGTGAAGGCCGGCCGCCTGCACTTCACCACCGATGTGGCCCGCGCGGTGGCGCACGGCACCCTCCAGTTCATCGCCGTGGGCACCCCGCCCGATGAAGATGGTTCTGCCGACCTGCAGTACGTGCTGGCCGCCGCCCGCAACATCGGCCGCCTGATGACGGACTACAAGGTCATCGTGGACAAGAGCACGGTACCCGTGGGCACGGCCGACAAGGTGCGCGCCGCTGTGGCCGACGAGCTGGCAAAACGCGGCAGCGATGCCAAGTTTGCGGTGGTGTCCAACCCCGAGTTCCTCAAAGAGGGCGCGGCGGTGGACGACTTCATGCGCCCCGACCGCATCGTGGTGGGCGCCGACGACGAGCAGGCCATCTTGCTGATGCGCGCCCTGTATGCGCCTTTCCAGCGCAACCACGAACGTCTGGTGGTCATGGACGTGCGCAGCGCCGAGCTGACCAAGTACGCCGCCAACGCCATGCTGGCCACCCGCATCAGCTTCATGAACGAGCTGGCCCTGCTGGCCGAGAAGATGGGCGCTGACATCGAAGCGGTGCGCCTGGGCATTGGCTCGGACCCGCGCATTGGCACGCACTTCCTGTACGCCGGCTGTGGCTATGGTGGCAGCTGCTTCCCCAAGGACGTCAAGGCGCTGATCAAGACGGCCAGCGACGAAGGACAGGACCTGCTGGTGCTCAAGGCCGTGGAAGCGGCCAACGACCGCCAGAAGCATGTGCTGGTCGACAAGGTGACGCGCCGCTTTGGCGACGACCTGAAGGGCAAGCACTTCGCACTGTGGGGCCTGGCCTTCAAGCCCAACACCGACGACATGCGTGAGGCGACCAGCCGTGTGGTGCTGGCCGAGCTGTTCGAGCGCGGCGCCACCGTGACGGCCTATGACCCGGTGGCCATGGAAGAGGCCCGTCGCATCTTTGGCGATGAGCCGCGCCTGCGCTATGCCGAGAACCCAATGGCCGCGCTGGAAGGCGCCGATGCATTGGTGATCGTGACCGAGTGGAAGGAGTTCCGCAGCCCGGACTTCGACCGCATCAAGGCCACGCTGAAGTCCCCGGTCATCTTTGACGGTCGCAATCTGTATGAGCCCAGTCTGGTGCAGCAAGCCGGGCTGACCTACGAGAGCATCGGTCGCAAGGCCTGAATCCAGCGCCGAACTCAGCGCCTTCAGGCGGAGGGTGCGACGGGCAACTGGATCACAAAGCAGCTCCCCCCACCCTCCCGCGCTTCACAGCGCGCCTGGCCGCCATGCTTGAGGGCAATCTGACGGACCAGACTGAGGCCCAGGCCCACGCCCCCGGCATGTTCGGCGTGGCCGGGCAGGCGGTAGAAGGGCTCGAAAATGCGCTCGCGCTGGTCGTCCGGCACGCCGGGGCCGCGGTCGTTCACCCGCAGGCTGATGTGCCCGGGGCCATGCGTGAGTTGCACCCGGATGTCCGGGCCACCATAGCGGCGTGCGTTCTCCAGCAGGTTGCGCGCGGCGCGACGCAGCAGTCGATCGTCGCCTGAATAGGGTTGCGTCGGGAAACCGTCTTCAATC
>JAGNPA010000060.1 GCA_017989885.1 Aquabacterium sp. | reverse complement strand
TCGCCCTGGCGTTATGGCCGGCCTCCACACCGGTTTTCCTTCCCGTGGGCCGGGACGCCCTGACCGAGCTTGCGCGTCAGGAGGCGCCGCCGCCTTGTCTGAGCGGTTTGGAACGCCCCCCTCGAACTTTTTTCTGACATCAAGTCCGATGCCGGCGCCGCCATGGATCCATGGCCCGCGGGCGATCCATTGATGTGTGTGGTGCTGTACAGGCTTGTGAGCCGCGTGGGCATGACACCCTCTCGTCAGAAAAATCGTGAAACCCTCACCATGGTTCGTGCCATGGCGTGCTGCGGCCCTCGCGGTCGCCGTTACGCTGTGCTTTCCTGTCCAGGCCCAGCCCATTGAAACGCCGCTCTCGCAGAGCGTCTCCGAAGCATCCGGCCCTGTGTCGGTGTCCTGGACGCAAGCGGTGGAGGCGGCATGGGCGCGCTCCCCTCTCCATGTCGAGGCCCAAGGCCGCCAGCGCGTGGCGCAGGCCTCACGGCAGGTAGCCGACAGCTGGTTGGTGGCGCCTCCTTCACTCGATGTGGCACAACGCGAGGGCGTGAGCGCGGCCACCCGGGGCGAGCGTGAAACCGAGCTCGGTGTGAGCCTGCCTTTGTGGCGCTGGGACCAGCGCGACCGCAGTCAGGCCAGCGCCTCGGCCGAGGCGGCCTGGGCCGACGCCAGTCAGCAGGCGGTACGCTGGCGGGTGGCAGGCTTGGTGCGTGAAGCGGCCGCGCGTGTGCGCCTGGCGCAAGCCGAGCTCGCTCAGGTGAACACGCAGCAGCAGTTGCTGGCCACACTGGCGCAAGACGTGGCGCGTCGTGTTCGAGCCGGCGATCTGGCCCCGGCCGATGAGCTGGCCGCCAAAGCCGAGTTGCTGGGGTGGGAAGCGCAAACGTCGCAAGCGCGCTGGGCTCTGCAGGCTGAAATGAGTGCGTGGCAGACCTTGACCGGCTTGTCCGCGCTTCCCTTGGCTGAGCCGGTTGCCATGACCGGGGCGGTTCAGGCGACGGCAGATGATCTGGCCGCGCACCCCGAGGCCCAGCTCGCCAACCTGGGGGTGGCGCTCGCGCGGGCGCGGGTGGCGTCGGCTTCTCAGCTGGCCGGCGCGGCGCCCGAGCTGGGCGTGTCCTGGCGACAGGAGCGAGCCAAGCTGGGTGGGGCGCAAAACAGTGTGGCCTTGTCCATGAAGCTCCCACTGGGCACGGCGACGCACCGGCAGCCTCAGCTGGCTGCCGCCCTGGCCGCGCAAGATACCGCGCTGGCCGAGCAGGCTCAAACACAGCGACACCTGGGCTCCCAACTCGAACTGGCACAAGCCCACTGGGCCAACACGCAGGCGCAAGCCACGAACGAGCAGGAGCGTGCCCGCTTGCTGAGGCAGCGCGGCCAATGGCTGCAACGCGCGTTCTCTGCCGGCGAAACCGCGCTGCCCGACCTGCTGCGCGCCTTGAGCGCTGCGGCACAGGCCGAGGCCGCCGCTGCACGACAACAAGCCGCCCTGGCCCAAGCCTGGGCGCGGCTGCAACACGCACAAGGGCTCATGCCATGACACACACACACGTTGACGCACACGCCCCTTCAAGCTGGCGCAGGGGGCTTGGCACCTTGGCCTTGATGCTCTCCTCCTGGCTGATGCCCGTCTGGGCAGGGCCTGGCGCGCACGGGCCCAATGGCGAACACCTCGATGGACCGACCACGTCCAACGCGACCGCCGACGCCGCCCCCCACTTCGAGGCCCAAACCGAGCTGTTTGAGGTGGTCGGTCGGTTGCAGGGCGGTGAGCTGTCCCTGCTCATCGACCGCTTTGAGACCAACGAGCCGGTGCGCCAGGCCACGGTGGAGGTGGCTTCGGGCAACGCCAAAGCCCAGGCACGCTTTCATGCCGATCTGGGTGACTACGCCGTGGACGACGCGGCCTTGCTCACGTTGCTGAGCCAGCCGGGTGAGCACGCCCTGGTCATCACGGTGACGGCCGGGGAAGACAGCGACCTGCTGGACGCGGTGCTGCAGGTGGGCACGCCCCCCCTTGAGTCGGCGCATGACGACCACGGTGATCACACCTGGCCCCTCTGGGTTCGGTGGTTGATCTGGACGGCCCTGGGCCTGGCCGTGGCCGCGCTGGCGGCCGTGTGGATCCGCAAGCCTGGCAAGGGAGAGCCAGCATGAAAAACATCCTGAGCCTGAGGCTGCAGACCCTGCCGCCCATCCGACGCACCGCCTGGGTCCTGTCCCTGATGGCGGCCTCGTTCGCCTGGGCGGGGCCGGGGGCGCATGGCCCCAACGGTGAGCACCTGGACACCGCCGCCGCCCCCAGCGCCAGTGGGCTGGCCAGGTTGCCCGATGGCAGCGTTCACATTCCGAAGCTGGCGCAGCGTCGCATGGGTTTGCGCACGGTGCTGGCACCCGTGAGTGAGGCGTCGGCCACGGTTGAGCTGCCCGCCCGGGTGATCGCCGATCCGAATGCGAGCGGCTTGATCCAGTCGGTGCATGGGGGGCGCATTGAGCCGGGGCCGCGCGGTCTGCCCGTGGCTGGCCAAGCCGTCAAGCAGGGTGAGGTGCTGGCCTGGGTGCGTCACCACGCGGATCCCTACGCGCTGGCGGCACAGCAGTCGCAGCGCAGTGAATTGCGTGCCGCACGCGTGCTGGCTGAACAACGCCTGCAAAGACTGCAATCGTTGGAGGGGACGGTGCCGCGCAAGGACATCGACGCAGCCCGCATCGAAGCCGCCTCGCTGGCGCAACGCGAACAAAGCATTGCCACCAGCCTGAGCGCGCGTGAACCCTTGCGGGCGCCCGTGAACGGCGTGCTGGCGCGCACCGAGCTCAAGGCCGGCCAGATCGTGGACAGCCAGCAGGTGCTGGCCGAGGTGGTGAACCCCTCGCAATGGCTGGTGGAGGCCACCACGGCCGATGTCAGCCTGAGCACACGCCTGGCCTCGGCGACGCTGCAAGGCGTGCAGGGCGTGACGCTCAAGCCGCTCGGTGCCGCACGTGCCCTGCGCGACGGTGTGCTGCCCATCACCTTCCGCGTGCAGTCTGCGCCAGGCGCGACCCCTTTGGCGCTGGGCCAAACCGTCACCGTTGTGGCCAGTCTGAGCGAGCGCCGTCAGGGCATCGTGCTGCCCGCCGAGGCCGTGGTGCGCAACCCCGCCAACGAGCCGGTGGTGTGGATCAAGACCTCGGCCGAACGCTACGTGCCGCAACCGGTGCGCGTGCAGGCGCTCGACAACCAGCGCGTGCTCGTGACCCAGGGCCTGGCGGCTGACAACCGCGTGGTGGTGCAAGGCGCCGCCCTGGTGGCGCAGATTCGCTGATCGGAGTCACCATGTTCAATTGGATCGTCCGACACAGCCTGCACAACCGGCCCTTCGTGCTGGCCTTCGCCGCGCTGCTTCTGGTTTACGGGGCGATGACCGCCTGGCGCACACCGGTCGATGTCTTCCCCGACCTCAACAAACCGGTGGTGACGGTCTTGAGCGAGGCCGGCGGCATGGCCCCGGAAGAGGTCGAGCAACTCGTCAGCTTCCCCATCGAGACGGCGCTCAACGGCATGCCGGGGGTGACCCGCGTGCGTTCCACCTCGGGCGTGGGCCTCTCAGTGGTCTATGCCGAGTTTGACTGGGGCACCGACATCTACCGCAACCGCCAGCTCGTGAGCGAGCGCCTGGTGCAGTTGCGTGAGCAACTCCCGCAAGGTGTCACGCCCAGCATGGGACCGGTCTCTTCCATCATGGGGGAGGTCATGCTGATTGCCTTGCCGCTGTCCCAAGCGCAGGGCACCAAGCCGAGTGCGACACCCATGCAGGCGCGCGAGTATGCGGACTTCGTGTTGCGCCCGCGCCTGCTGGCGATTCCCGGCGTCTCTCAGGTGATCCCGATCGGTGGGGAAGTGCGGCAGTTGCGTGTGGAGCCCGACCCCACCCGCATGGCCCAGATCGGGGTGTCGCTCACGCAGATCGAGCAGGCACTGCAAGGCTTTTCCGCCAACGCCGGCGGCGGTTTCATTGACCGCCACAGCCGCGAGTACCTGATCCGGCACATCGGCCGCACCAACCGCGTCGAGGACCTGCAGCAGGTGGCCGTGGCGTGGAAGGACGGGCGCTCGGTGCTGCTGCACCAGGTGGCCGAGGTGCGCTTCGCCGCCGCGCTCAAGCGGGGCGACGCGGGCTATCAGGGCCAGCCGGCCGTGATCGTCAGCGTGCAAAAGCAGCCGGCGGCCGATACCGTCGCGATCACGCGCCAGATCGAAGCGGCGCTGCTCGAACTCAAGTCCGGGTTGCCGGCGGGCTTGTCTGCGCCGCAGGTGCTGTTTCGGCAGGCCGACTTCATCGATGCCTCCATCGGCAACGTGACCGAGGCCCTGCGTGACGGCGCCATCATGGTGGCCATCGTGCTGTTCGCCTTCCTGCTGTCGGCACGCACCACGCTGATCTCGCTGATTGCCATTCCCTTGTCGCTGGCCGTCACCGCCTTGGTGTTCAGGTTGCTGGACCAGTCCATCAACGTGATGACGCTGGGCGGGTTGGCGATTGCCATTGGCGAGCTGGTGGACGATGCGGTGGTCGATGTCGAGAACATCCTGCGCCGCATGAAGGAAAACCGCGCCCTGGCCCAGCCTCGACCCTGGCTGGACGTGGTGCTCCAGGCCAGTGTCGAGGTGCGATCGGGCATCGTCTACGCCACCGTCATCGTGGTGCTGGTGTTCGTGCCGCTGTTCGCCTTGCCGGGCATCGAGGGGCGTTTGTTCTCGCCGCTGGGCATTGCCTACATCGTCTCCATCCTGGCGTCGATGCTGGTGTCCATGACGGTCACGCCTGTGCTGTGCAGCCTGCTGCTGCCCGGCATGAAGCGCCTGGACCATGGCGACAGCCCCCTGGTGAGTCGCCTCAAGCGCTGGGATGCGCGGGTGCTGGCCTGGTCGTTCCCCCGCGCCAAGCAGCTGATCGCCCTGGCGGTGGTGGCCGTGGGTCTGGCCGTGGCCAGCGTGCCTTACTTCCCGCGGGCTTTCCTGCCGGCCTTCAACGAAGGCTCGCTGGTGCTGTCGCTGATGTTCAATCCGGGCACCTCACTGGCCGAGGCCAACCGCATGGGCGCCCTGGCCGAGCAGCTCATCGTCGACGTGCCGGGGGTGACCCAGGTCGGACGCCGCACCGGCCGCGCCGAGATGGACGAACATGCCGAGGGCGTGCACTCGGCCGAGATCGATGTGGACCTGCGCCGCGATGGCGAGTCCGTGGACCGCGAGCAGGTGATGGCCCAGATCCGCGCTCAGCTCGCGTCGCTGCCGGCCCAGGTGGCCATCGGCCAGCCGATTTCGCACCGGCTGGATCACCTGCTGTCCGGAGTGCGGGCGCAGATCGCTGTGAAGATCCACGGGGACGACACCGACACCCTGCGTGGCTTGGCCGAGCAGATGCGACAGCGTCTGTCGGGCATCCCGGGCCTGGTGGACCTGACGGTGGAAAAGCAGGTGCTGATCCCGCAGATCATGGTGCGCCTGGACCCGCAACGCCTGGCGCAGACAGGGCTTGCGCCCGGCGAGGCCATCCGCGTGCTGCAGGCCCTGACCGATGGCGCCCACGGCGCGCAGCTGGTCGATGGCAACAAGCGCTACGAGCTGGTGCTGCGCCTGCCCGACGACCGGCGCAGCCCGCAGGACCTGGCCCGCACACTGGTGGACACGCCCGCCGGGCGCCTGCCCGTGTCCAGCTTCGCAACGGTGGAAGAATCCGACGGCCCCAACCAGATCGGTCGGGAGAACGGGCGGCGCCGCATCGTGGTCTACGCCAACACCGATGGCTCGGACATGGGCCGCGTGATCGGTGACATCCGCCAGGTGATCGACGAGACGGCCTTGCCGACGGGCAGCTTCATCAGTCTGGAAGGGCAGTTCCAGGCTCAGGAGCAGGCGACGCAGCTCATCGTCGGGCTGTCGCTGATCTCGCTGTCGATGATGTTCCTGGTGCTTTACTCGCGCTACCGCTCGGCCGTGCTGGCCGGCATCATCATGGCGAACATCCCGCTGGCGCTCATTGGCAGCGTGATCGCCATGTGGCTGGCCGGCGTGAGCCTGTCGGTGGCCACCATGGTGGGCTTCATCACGCTGGCCGGCATTGCCACACGCAACGGCATCCTCAAGATCAGCCACTACATCAACCTGTGCCGCGTCGAGGGGGAAACCTTCGGCCAGGCCATGATCGTGCGTGGCTCGCTGGAGCGTCTCACGCCGGTGCTGATGACGGCTCTGGTCGCGGCCTTCGCCCTGACCCCGCTGCTGCTGGCGGCCGATGCGCCCGGCAAGGAGATCCTGCACCCGGTGGCGGTGGTCATCTTCGGCGGGCTGGTCAGCTCCACGCTGCTGGACACCGTGCTGACGCCGCTGCTGTTCTGGCTGCTCGGGCGGCGGCCCTTGGACAAGCTGCTGGAGATGGAACAAGCCGATGGGTTCTGAACCCTGTCTGATCAGGACTGACGAAAGGAGTCGCACATGAGATCACGGAGACTGTGGCTGGCCGGCCTCACCTTGACGCTGGGCAGTGCCTTCGCACCCTGGGTGCAAGCGCATGACAATGCCTACCTGGATGCGCAAACGGCGCCTCATGGCGGGACCTTGCGCATGGCCGGACCCTATCACCTGGAGCTGGTGCAGTCCGCCGACAAAGCCCATACTGGGCAGAGCACCGTCAGGGTGTATGTGACGGACCATGCCGGGCAGGCCATCCCCACCCGTGGCGCCAAGGGCCGGGTCCTCGGTGGGCCGGGCAAAGGGTCCCAGATCGCAGCCCTGCTGCCTGCAGGTGAGAACGCGCTGAGCGGGCGCCTCAGGCCAGGCGCGCAAACCTCACCCGAGTGGGAGGTGGAGGTTCAGCTGCCCGGTCAGGCACCCCAGCAGGCGCGCTTCCCGGTGAAGGTCGGGGGAGACGAGTCTGCTCACCCGTCGCCTTCACTGCGTGCACACCGTCACTGATGCCCGCTTTTTTCTTTTCATGCCCCCCTACAGGAGTCATCCATGTCATTGCTGAAAATCCTTCGCCAACTCACCTTGCTGGCCTGCTGTGTTCTGGTTGCCCATCCTGCTGCGGCCCACGGCGACGCCAAGGCCGCGCATGGCGGCATCGTGCAGGTCGCCCACGACGTCAACTTCGAGCTGGTGTCGCAGGCTGATGGCGCCACGCTCTACCTGGTGGACCATGGCAAGCCCTTGCCCTCACAGGGCATCAGCGGCAAGCTCACCATCTTGAACAAGGGCCAGAAAGCCGAAGCCGACCTCAAGCCTGCCGGTGACAACAAGCTGGTCGCCGCCGGCGTGGTGCTCAGCCCAGGTGCCAAGGTGGTGGCGGTGCTGAACAACGTGGCTGGCAGAACCGTCACCGTGCGCTTCAACGTCAAGTGATCCCATGCTGACGGACCGGTTTGCCCAGCTGCCGGCCCTCAAGGGTGGCCTGCTGGCCTTGCTGGCCGCGCTCCTCTTCGGGGTCAGCACGCCCTTGGTGCAACGCTGGGGGGCGGGCCTGGGGGCCTTCACCACGGCGGCCCTGCTGTATGGGGGCGCGGCCTTGGTGGGCCTCACCCTGCGTCGTCCGGCGGACCAGGAGGCCCGTCTGCACCGTGCGGACCTGCCTCGCCTGGTGTGGATGGCCGGCTTTGGTGCGGTCATCGGCCCCGTCGCGCTGGCGTGGGGTTTGCAGCACACGACGGGCACGGGCGCTTCGCTGATGCTCACGCTGGAGGCTGTGTTCACGGCCGTGCTGGCCGGGTGGTGGTACGGCGAAGCCATGGGCCGGCGGGTGTGGGGCGCGGTCGTGCTGCTGTTGGCGGGCGGCGTTGCCCTGGTTCTGGAACAAGGTCTGCAGGGTCAGGCCGGACAGGCTTCCGTCTGGGGTCTGCTGGCGGTGCTGGCTGCCACGGCCGCCTGGGGCATCGACAACACCCTCTCACGCGCATTGGCCGAGCGTGACCCGGCGCAGGTGGTGGTCGCCAAGTGTGTGCTGGGTTCGTGTGCGACGGCGACCTTGGCCTGGTGGGCTCACGAGCCTGTCCCTCAACTCGGTGCCATCGTGGGGCTGATGCTGGTGGGGGCCGCCGGCTATGGATTGAGCTTGCGTTTTTACCTGTTGGCCCAGCGTTCATTCGGTGCCGCCCGCACCGGGTCCGTGTACGCCTTTGCGCCCTTCGTGGGCGCGGCCTTGGCGTGGGTCCTCGGGGACCGGTCGGGCGGTTGGGGCTTGATGCTGGCCAGTGTCCTGATGGTGGCCGGCATCGCGCTGCACCTCATGGAGACCCATGCCCACAGGCATGACCACGAGGCGATGACGCACGAGCATGCGCACACGCATGACGATGGCCACCACCTGCACCCGCATGACCCCATGCCGTCAGGCCCCCACAGTCACCTTCACCGACATGAGCCCATGCGTCATACCCACGCGCATGTGCCCGATGCGCACCACACGCATCGACATGGGTGAGTGCGCACGCGTGA
>JAGNPA010000363.1 GCA_017989885.1 Aquabacterium sp. | reverse complement strand
CTGGCCGGGCTGCTACGGCCAGACCAGCCCCTGGGCCGCACACGCCCAGATCGCGGCTGAGCAGGCGGCAGTGCCCCACGGGCCGGTCACGCACAGCAAGGCCTGGATCGAGATGATCCACCGCTACTTGGCCACCGGCGTGGGCGCCCTGATCACCGGGCTGATGCTGGCGGGTTGGTGGCTGCGCGGCCGCCACGGCAGCCTCTCCCCCTGGTGGGCCACGGCCACCTTTGTGTGGGTGTGCGCGCAAGGCGCGTTCGGGGCGCTCACGGTCACCCTCAAGCTGCAGCCGCTCATCGTGACCCTGCACCTGCTGGGTGCCTTGCTGGGCGTGGGCCTGTTGACCGCGCAGGTGCGCGTGCTGGAAGGCGCGAGCCCCTCCACAGCCGGCGCCCTCGCCAGCAGTCCGCTGGGCCGCAGCCTGCGCGCCTGGGCTCAGGCGCCGTTGCGTCGCTGGGGCTGGCTCGTGCTTGCCCTGGTGTCAACGCAGGTGGCCCTGGGCGGCTGGGTCAGCACCAACTACGCTGTCCTGGTGTGCAGCGACATTCCCACCTGCCAGGGCCAGTGGTGGCCCGAGATGGACTTCGCCAGCGGCTTCCACCTTCTGCGCGCTCTCGGCGAAAACGGCCAGGGCGAGCCCATCAGCATGGCCGCGCTCACCGCCATCCACATGAGCCATCGCCTGATGGCCGTGCTCGTGACTGTCGCGCTGTGGCGCTACGGTGCAGCCCTGCGTGCCTGGCGCCCTGACGCTGCTGCATCCCAAGTCCGGGCCCAAGCACCATCCGAGGCCCAAGCCGAAGCGCGCGAGGTCTCCCATCCCTGGCGCCGCGAAGGCCTGTGGCTGTGGGGCCTGCTGGCCTGGCAGCTGCTCAGCGGCCTGAGCAATGTGGTGTTGGGCTGGCCCCTGGCCGCTGCCTTGGCCCACACCCTGGGCGCCACCTTGCTGGTGTGGCGTCTGGTGCGCCTGCTGGTCTTGCCTCGTCTTGTTCATGCGCCGTCTGGCGCCCCGGCCCCCGCGCATCAGGGACTTCACCCTGGTGTGGCCGGTGTGTCCACCCCATAGTGTGCTCACCCACCGAAGGATGCCCATGTCAGATGCCCTTGCTGCGCCCTCATCCGTTGCGCTGCCGGCCCCGCTCTCTCCCTTTCGTCAGTTTTATGTGCTGACCAAGCCCAAGGTCGTCCAGCTCATCGTCTTTTGCGCGGTCATCGGCATGCTGCTGGCCGTGCCGGGCGTGCCCACCCAGGCCGAAGCGCTGCGGGCGGTCGCGGCCTGTGCCGGCATCTGGCTGGTGGCCGGGGCCGCCGCCGCCTTCAACTGCCTGATCGAGCAGGGCATCGACGCCCGCATGAAGCGCACCGCCTGGCGCCCCACGGCGCGCGGCGATCTGTCCCTGCGCCAGACTCTGCTGTTCAGCGGCCTGCTGTGCGGTCTGGGCATGGCCATCCTGGCCCTGTGGGTCAATGCACTGACCATGTGGCTGACGCTGGCCACCTTCGTCGGCTATGCCGTGGTCTACACCGTGGTGCTCAAGCCGCTCACCCCGCAGAACATCGTCATCGGCGGCGCTTCCGGGGCCATGCCGCCCGTGCTGGGCTGGGCGGCCATGCGTGGCGAGGTCGGGCCCGAAGCGCTCATGCTGTGCCTGATCATCTTCTTGTGGACGCCGCCGCACTTCTGGGCCCTGGCCCTCTACCGTGTCGAAGACTACGCCAAGGCCGGTCTGCCCATGCTGCCCGTCACCCACGGCAACGCCTTCACGCGTCTGCATGTGCTGCTCTACACCCTGGTCCTGCTGGCCGGCACCTTGCTGCCCTTCATCTACGGCATGAGTGGCTGGCTCTACCTGGGGTCGGCGCTGACGCTTGGGATCTTGTTCCTGGTCTATGCCTTTCGGCTGTGGCGGCGTTACAGTGACGCACTGGCCCGCAAGACCTTCCGCTTCTCCATCATCTACCTGATGCTGTTGTTTGCCGCCTTGCTGGTCGACCATTACTGGAAGATCTGAGCGTCCCGATGACCCGCAAGCCCTTTTCGCGCTTTGATGCGCCCCGCCGCCGCACCCTGATGCTGGCCGCCACCACCGCCCTGAGCCTGTCTGCTGTGTGGGGCCTCAGTGCCTGTGACCAGATCTCGGACATGACCAAGCCCAAGGCCGGCCTGAAGTTCAACGGGGTCGACATCACGGGCGCCACCTACGCCCAGCAACTGCGCCTGAAGGATTTTGATGGGCGCATGCGCGACCTGTCCGAGTTCAAGGGCAAGGTCGTGTTTGTGTTCTTCGGCTTCACGCAGTGCCCTGACGTGTGCCCCACCACCATGGCCGAGCTGGCCGAGCTGCGCCGCCGCCTGGGGCCGGATGGCGAGAAGGTGCAGGGCGTGTTCGTGTCGGTGGACCCGGAGCGTGACACGCCCCAGGTGCTCAAGGGCTACCTGCAGGCCATGGACCCCAGCTTTGTGGGGCTGACCGGCTCGCCTGAGGAGATCCAGGCCGTCAGCCGCGAGTTCAAGGTGTTCTATCAGAAGGTCG
This sequence comes from Aquabacterium sp., assembly GCA_017989885.1. Lineage (GTDB taxonomy): Bacteria > Pseudomonadota > Gammaproteobacteria > Burkholderiales > Burkholderiaceae_C > Aquabacterium. The sequence goes on along the minus strand of JAGNPA010000363.1, from coordinate 274 downwards.
AGACGCCCAGCGGCGGCTACACCATCGACCACACCGCCGGCTCGTACATCTTCGACCCGAAGGGGCAGGTGCGCCTGTTTGCCCGCTACGGCATGCCGCTGGACCAGCTCACCGCCGACGTGCGTCAATTGCTGGACTTGCCCGCCGTGGGCGCCTCGGCCGCCCAGTGAGGGGCACAGGGGCGGCCGCCGTACGCCGCCCCCACAGGATCAGGTGGCGACCGACTTCACTCGGTCAGCAAGACCAGGCTCTGGCGACCGCTCCACTCTTCCTC
>JAGNPA010000362.1 GCA_017989885.1 Aquabacterium sp. | reverse complement strand
GTGCCGACCTGTCGGACGAGGTGGCGGCGCGGGCGCTGCCGGCGCAGGCCGTGGCCGAACTCGGTCAGCTCGATGCCGTGGTGAACAGCGCCTCGACCTTTGAATACGACACCGCCGCCACCTTCAGCTACGCCATGCTGGAGCGCCACCTGCGCGCCAACACCGCCCCGGCCATCGTGCTGGCGCAGTGCCTGGCCGAGCATGTGGCGCAGCGGGGTGTGCAAGGCGCGGTCGTCAACCTGCTGGACCAGAAGCTGTGGAACCCCAACCCGGACTTCCTCAGCTACACCCTGTCCAAAGCGGCTCTGGAGTCGGCCACCACCTTGCTGGCGCTGGCCCTGGCCCCGCAGGTGCGCGTGGTGGGCGTGGCCCCCGGCCTCACGCTGACCAGCGACTGGCTGCAGGGTGAGGCTTTTGAACAGGCGCACGCGCTGTCGCCGCTGGGGCGCTCGTCCACCCCCGAGGACGTGGCGGCCACCGTCGCCTTTGCACTGAGCAACCGCTCGATGACGGGCACGACGCTGCTCGTCGATGGCGGCCAGCACCTTCAGCGCTTTGAGCGCGACTTTTCCATGATGTGAGAGACATGTCCCTGACCAAAGGCACCCAGACCCTGAACCTGACCGGCTTGCGTTTCGACGCCAACCTGGGCGTGCTCGATCATGAAAAGACCGCGCCGCAGCCGATCATGGTGGACGCCGAGCTGAACATGGGCAGCCAGCCCCTGTTGCCCAGCGACGACGACCTGATGCACGTGCTGGACTACCGCCGCGTGCGCACCATCATCATCGAAGAATGCACGGCACAGCACGTCAACCTGCTGGAGACGCTCATTGGCAAGCTGTGCAAGCGCCTGATGGAGCTGCCCGGCGTGCAGGGGGTGCGCGTGCGCATCGCCAAGCTGGAAATTTTTGACGATTGCGAAGTCGCCATCCACATGGAAGCAGGGCAGTGGTGAGGTTCTGAGGCTGGGCGCCTGCGGAGATGACCGGGTTCTGCCCCGGGCTGAGGGGGCATGGCGCCTGCCAGTTTGGCGTCTGAGGGGGAATCGGCGAAAATGGAAGGCTATGACCCCAGCCGCCCCCGCCATGTCCGAATCCACTCTGTTGCCTGAAGCCCCTGCCGTGGATGCGGCCGATACTGCGACCGATACCGCCGCCGATGCCGCCGAAACCGCGCGGCTGAAGAAAGAGGCATTCGAGCGCAACAAGCTCAGCAAGCGCCTGCACCGTGAGGTGGGTGAGGCCATCACCGACTTCAACATGATCGAAGACGGTGACAAGGTGATGGTGTGCATGTCGGGCGGCAAGGACAGCTACGCCATGCTCGACATCCTGATGAACCTGCAAAAGCGGGCGCCCATCAAATTTGAGATCGTGGCCGTCAACCTCGACCAGAAGCAGCCCGGCTTTCCTGAGCACGTGCTGCCCGAGTACCTGACCAAGGTCGGCGTGCCCTTCCGCATCGAAGAGCAGGACACCTACAGCGTGGTCAAGCGCGTGGTGCCCGAGGGCAAGACCACTTGCTCGCTGTGCTCGCGCCTGCGTCGCGGCATCCTGTACCGCGTGGCCACCGAGCTGGGCTGCACCAAGATCGCCCTGGGTCACCACCGCGATGACATCCTGCAGACCCTGTTCATGAACATGTTCTTCGGCTCCACGCTCAAGGGCATGCCCCCGAAGCTGGTGACCGACAACGGCGAGCACGTGGTGATCCGCCCGATGGCCTACTGCCGCGAGCAGGACCTGGCCAAGTACGCCGAGCACCGCGAGTTCCCCATCATCCCGTGCAACCTGTGCGGCAGCCAGGAAGGCTTGCAGCGTCAGCAGATGCGCGAGATGATCAACGAGTGGGATCGCAAGTTCCCTGGCCGCGTGGACAACATGTTCACCGCGCTGTCGAACATCGTTCCCTCGCACCTGATGGACCGCAAGCTCTATCCGTTCACGACGATCCAGGCCACCGGCAAGCCCATGCCGGGTGGTGACATCGCGTTCGACGAGGACGAAGGCTGCGGTGATGTGAACAATGGCCTGCCGGCCGAGACCGCCGTGTCCCTGTCGGCCATTCCGATCCGAAAGGCGGTGTGACATGCGACGCTGGCTGCTGGCTTCTCTGTGGTGTCTGAGTGCATTGGGGCTGGCCGGTTGTGCCGGCAGCCCGAACGTGGTGAGCCAGGTGTCCAGCTATGGCAGCTGGCCGCAGGGCCGCGCACCGGGCGCGTATGTGTTCGAGCGCCTGCCCTCGCAGCAGGCCCAGGCGGGGCTGCAGGACCGGCTGGAGGCCGCGGCCGAGCCGGCTCTGAAGGCCGCAGGCTTTCGCAAGGTGGCCCGGCCGGATCTGGCCGAGGTCAGCGTGCAGTTGAGCGCGCAAAACCGTGAAGACCCCAGCATGCGTTACGACCCCTACTGGGGTGGTGGCCGCTTTGGCTGGGGCGGCTGGTGGGGCAGCGGTGGCTTTGGCGGCATCGGCCTGAGCATGCGCATGGAGCCCACCTGGGTGCAGATGCAGGTGGACGTGCTGATCCGCGATCGCCGCAGCAACCAGGTGCTGTATGAAACCCACGCGGTGCACGACCGCCAGAACACCGTCGATCTGGACCTGTTGCCCTACCTGTTCGAGGCGGCGCTCAAGGACTTTCCGCATCCGGCTGTCAGCCCCCGCACCGTGACCGTCACACGGCCGGTGGACAATCGCTGATCTTCCAAGTCAATTCAGGGTTTTCATGTCGCTTTCGATCGTCATCATGGCCGCGGGCAAAGGCACCCGCATGAAGTCTTCGCGCCCCAAGGTGCTGCACAAGCTGGCCGG
>JAGNPA010000059.1 GCA_017989885.1 Aquabacterium sp. | reverse complement strand
TGGACAAGACGTTTGAAGAGCGCGACCTGATCAATGCCGCCGTGGTGAATGCGCTGGACGAGGCCGCGCTGAACTGGGGCGTGAAGGTGCTGCGTTATGAGATCAAGGACCTGACGCCACCGGTTGAAATCTTGCGCGCCATGCAGGCTCAGATCACGGCCGAACGTGAGAAGCGTGCCTTGATTGCGGCTTCGGAAGGTCGCCGCCAGGAGCAGATCAACATCGCCACGGGTGAACGTGAGGCTTTCATTGCCCGCTCCGAGGGCGAGAAGCAGGCCGAGATCAACAAGGCACAGGGTGAAGCTGCGGCCATCACCGCCGTGGCCGATGCCACCGCCGATGCGATTGCCAAGATTGCCGCTGCCATTCGTCAGCCGGGTGGGCAGGAAGCCGTGAACCTGAAGGTGGCCGAGAAGGCAGTGGAGGCCTATGGGCAACTGGCGCAGAAGAACAACACGATGATCGTGCCGGGCAATATGAGCGAAGTGTCGGCCCTGATCGGCACCGCCATGACCTTGCTGAAGAAGCCAGGTCAAGCCTGATCTGGATGTGATGCGCAGGAGAGTTGAATGAGCGTGGCCTTGACGCCTGGGCGCAATGTGTTGGGCGGCCCCTTGCGGGCCTGCTCCTACGACCCGGTGACCGGATTCTTTCGGGATGGGTGCTGCCGCACGCGCGGCGACGATATGGGCCGTCATGTCGTGTGCGCGCGCATGACCCAGGCTTTTCTGGACTTCTCGCGCAGTCGGGGCAATGACCTGAGCACCCCGCACCCGGAGTGGCGCTTTCCCGGCCTGAAACCCGGCGACCGTTGGTGCCTGTGTGTACACCGTTGGCGGGAAGCCTGGGAGGCGGGTGTGGCACCGCCTGTGTCGCTGGAGGCCACGCACGAGCAGGCCTTGGAGGTCGTCACGCTGGACATGCTGAAGTCGGTGGCACTGGAGTCCGGCAAACCGGCATTTTGAGTTGGCTGGCCGTTGAACCTGGAGTTGTCCATCGCTCCTGTGACAGCAGCGCTCGTCTGCATCTTTTTGTCATCGCCTGCCCGCTCGTTGCATTGCCGACGCACGCCTTGGTGATGGGCTTTGGCTGTGACCCGCCCCCCATTCACGGAAGCTGGACACGGTACTGCTCAAAACCCGTCGAAGCATCGCTGGCGGTCGCACGACTGACCGTTTTCCTCGCATCCCTTTGAGTCGTGGATTGATGGATGAGGGTTTACGACCGGCCGCTGTCCTCGGGCACCTTTCGAAACGGTGCATTTTCAACGCCTGTTGGGGGATGTTACGCAACAGCGTCGGGGCACCCTGAGGGCATCCGTTTACCATTTGTCCAGTGGCAGGCAACATCAAATGCTGCCCCATCGGATTGAAAAAAACATGCTGCCCTCGTCTGATCACTGCTTCACCGGAGCCCTTGAGTGAGGCTCAAGACAGTCTCCAGAACCCTGTTCCTGGGCGTTTTGCTGGCCTTGCTGGCCAATTTTGTCTTTTTGATACTGATCAAAAGAGCGGATGACTCGGCAACCCGTGCCGCAGCCGCTCGGGAAGAAACGGTTCTCGCCGTCGAGAAACTGCGTCGCGAGACCGAAATGCTGCGCCGGCTGGTGCGGGCGTACACCGCCACCGGGCAGCCCAATTACCTTTTGACGTATTACGAAATCGTTGGCATTCACCTCGGCGAAAAACCGCAGCCGGTTGCCGATGATTCGATCGTTTTTTGGGAGGAGGTCATCGCCGACCCCAAGAAACACGCCATTTCCACGACCGGCCCACGCAGTCCCCTGGTCGATCGCATGAAGGCATTGAACCTCAGTGCGCAAGAACTGGCGGTGCTGGCGCGTGTGATGGCCGCCACCGACCAGCTCAAAAAGACCGAACAGGTGGCGTTTGCCGCGACCCAAGGCTTGTACGACGCCACCACTGAAACCTTCGTCTCAGAAGGTGAACCCAACCTGGCATATGCCACCCAGTTGGTTCACAGTCGCCAGTACGAGCACGATGGCGCTGAATTGATCCGGGCCATGTCTGATCTGGCGCGCCTGGTCAATGCCCGGACCGAGGCGTCCGTCAGTCAGGCCTCTGCCAAAGTGCAGCGCTTCATTGTCCTGGCCGTGGCGGTTGACCTGGGTCTGGTGCCCGTCATGCTGTTTGCGTTGATGATGGTTCGGCGGCGCGTGCTGCGTCCCATCGAGTCCCTCAGCGACAAGGCGCGTGCCTTTGCCTCCGGCAACTATGAGGTTCGCACCGAGGTGCTCGGCAGCGCCCTGGACGAGGTCGAGGCGTTGGGCGAGACCATGGACGCGATGGCCCAATCCATCCAGGATGATTTGTCCGTGCGCACCCGAACTCAGGCCGATCTTCAGGTCGCACGTGACGAGGCGGAAGCGGCCACCCGTGCCAAGTCTCTGTTTCTGGCCAACATGAGCCACGAGATTCGCACCCCGATGAATGCCATCATCGGCATGACGCATCTGACCTTGCAGACACCCCTGACGACGCAGCAAAAGGACTATCTGAGCAAGGTAGCCTCAGCATCCCAGATCCTGCTGGGCGTCATCAATGACATCCTCGATTTCTCCAAGATCGAGGCAGGCCACCTCACGCTGGAGAACTCACCCTATCGCATTGAAGAGGCGGTGGGCAGCGCGCTGATGATGGTGCGTCAGGCCGCCCAGGCGCGTGAGGTCGAGTTGCTGTGCGAGTTTGCCGATGCCGACTTGCTGACCCATGCCAGCGTGATCACCGGCGACATGCTGCGGGTGGTTCAGATCCTGACCAACTTGTTGTCCAACGCGGTCAAGTTCACCCACAGCGGGCATGTGAAGGTGACGGTCAGGGTGCAGGCGCGGCAAGATGAGCGGGCCATGCTGAGGTTCGATATCAGCGACACGGGCATCGGGATGACGGCGGAGCAGATGTCCCGGCTCTTTCAGGAATTCACACAGGCGGACGACAGCACCACGCGCCGCTATGGGGGCACCGGCCTGGGTCTGAGCATCAGTCAGCGACTGGCCCGACTCATGGGCGGTCGCATCGACGTCGAAAGTGATTTCGGGCGGGGCTCGACCTTCAGCCTGGTCCTGCCAAGCACCTTCGCGCCCGACCTGGTCACCGAATTGCCGCATGTGCCGGTTGAAAACCTTCGCGTGCTGGTGGTGGATGATCAGCCCGAGGCCTGTCAGATGCTGGCTGGACTGCTGCGAACCTTAGGCGTTGGTGCGGCACACGACGATCAATCCGGATGCGTCGAGGTGGCCGATGACGGTACCACGGCACTGACCATGGTCGAGCAAGCCATGAACGTCGGGACGCCCTTTGATGTGGTGCTGCTCGACTGGGTTTTGCCCGACATGGATGGCTCTGAGGTGCTGCACCGTTTGCGGCAATGCGATGCAGCCCTCCGCGTGGTCGTCATGTCCGCCTATGACTGGGACAATCTGCATGTCAATGCCCTGCAGGCTGGTGCCAGCAGCTTTTTGTCCAAGCCCATCCTGCCAAGTGCCTTGCGCAGCTTGCTGGCGCGCCTGACCGGCATCGAACAGGCCACAGACTCCATCAGCGATGGTCCTGAACGCGCCATTCGGCTCGACGGCCTGCGTGTGTTGATGGCAGAAGACAATGCCGTGAACCAGGAGTTGGCCACCGCGCTGCTCACCCGGCGCGGTGCCGTGGTGGACGTCGTCAACAACGGGTGCGAAGCGCTGGAACGCCTGCGACAGACCGGGGCGTCAGGGTATGACGTGGTGCTCATGGACTTGCACATGCCGCTGATGGATGGCTATGAGGCGACGCGACAGATTCGGCTTGACCACGCCCTTTCTCAGGTGCCGATCTTCGCCATGACCGCACATGCACTCCAGGAAGAGCGTGATCGCTGCCTGGCATCTGGCATGCAAGGACACATCAGCAAACCCCTGGACCCCCAGCGCCTGTATGCCACCTTGGAGCCATATCGGCCTGATGCGATCAAAGCGCAGACTCAGCCAGCGGCCCCGATTGGGGCGGCCGACCTTCAAAGCACACGGCTGCCGATCGTTGACGGGTTGAACACGGCACGGGCGCTGATCCGCCTGGATGGTGATGCACAGTTGTACGAGCATATTTTGTTGACCTACCTGAAGCATCTGGACGACACCACCGGCCCACTGACGCGAGCCATCGAGGTGATGGATTTTTCAGCGATTGAACATGAGGCGCACACCCTGCGCGGCATCTCGGCCACAGTGGGGGCCAACGACCTGGCGCTACTTGCCGGAACCCTGGAGACCGCTGCGAAGGCGCACGATGCCGTCAAGGTGACGGGGGTTGCGCCCCCATTCATCCAGGCCTTGATGGCCATGGTCGGGTCACTGCATCAGCAAATGAGTTTGCCGCCAGAGCCTGAGGACGAGGGCTTCCTGGATGCCTGGACGGTACCCGGTGACTTGCACGAACTGCCCCCTCTTCTCAGTGATCAGGCCCGGCACGCTCACGTGGCCCTGATGAAGTTGCTGGAGGACGACGACAGTCAGGCCATGGTGATGTGGCAGCAAAAACGCTTGATGTTCAAGGAGTCACTTCCACCCTTGATCTACAACCGTCTGAATGCGGCCATGGACCGGTGTGATTTTGAAAGCGCACTGAACCTGCTCAAGGAGGGCAGTCATCATGCACATGCTTGAGCAATCACTGGCTGAACTAACCGTGCTGGTGGTCGATGACGCGCCCACCAACCTGAATCTGCTGGCCAGTCTGCTCAACCCGATGTACCAGGTCAAACTGGCCCCTTCGGGCCCCAAGGCCCTGGCCATTGCACGCAAGGCACCGCCCGATCTGATCCTGCTGGACGTGATGATGCCCGGCATGGACGGCTATGAAGTCTGCAGGCAACTCAAACAAGATGAGAACACCAGGCACATCCCGGTGATCTTTCTCACGGCCATGAGCGAGACCGAGCACGAGGCGCGTGGATTTGAAGTCGGCGCGGTCGATTTCATCCACAAGCCGATCAGCCCGGCCATTGTGCGCGCCCGGGTCAAGACCCACCTGGAAAACAAATCACTGCATGACCAACTGCGCAGCCGTGCTGCAACCTTGAGCACCGAACTGGATGAGCGCATGGTGCAACTCGATCGCCTGCGCGAGTCCACGCTGTTCGTGATGATCTCGTTTGCCGAGTTCCGTGATGAAAATACCGGCAACCATGTCAAACGCACACAAGAGTATGTCCGCGTTCTGGCCACGCATCTTTGGGAGCAAGGGCAGTGTCTGGACGTGCTGAACCCGGAGTCGATCAACCTGATTGCCAAGTCAGCACCTTTGCATGACATGGGCAAAGTGGCGATTCCTGACAGTATTTTGCTCAAACCCGGCAAGCTGACTGCCGATGAATTCAAGATCATGAAGAGTCACCCGATGCATGGCTGGGAGATGCTTCGTCGTGCGGCACAGCGCATGGGCGACGACACCGACTTTCTGTCGTTTGCCATGGAGATTGCCCGCTCCCACCATGAAAAATGGGATGGCTCAGGCTATCCAGACGGTCTGGCAGGCGATCGCATCCCCTTGTCGGCCCGTTTGATGGCCGTGGCCGATGTTTACGATGCGCTGATCAGTCGACGTCCTTACAAAGAGCCCCTGACCCACGACATGGCGAGGGCTTACATCGAATGCAACACCGGGGGGCACTTCGATCCCGGAGTCGTCCAGGCCTTCCTGGCGCAGCAACCTCGCATCATGGAAATTGCAAAAAAATGGCAAGACTAATGGGATCCATCCACATGACTACCACAGCAAAGGCATGGCACCTGGCACTGGCCATCGTCTCCGGCAGCGCCTGTGCAGGTGCACTCGCCCAGGAGTTTTCTTACTCGGGCTTTGGAACGGTGGGCGCAGCAGTCTCCAACAAGGACTACAAGTACCAGCGCTTCATCACCGACAACGGCACCGTCAAGCGCGACAGCGTGCTCGGGGTGCAGTTCGACGCCAAGTTCTCATCCCAGTGGTCGGCCACGCTCCAGGCCAAGGTCGCGCCCGCTGCAGACAACGACAGCAAATGGGAGACCAGTGCAGCCTGGGCCTTTGTGTCCTGGCGGCCCAGCAACGAGTGGTTGATCCGCGCAGGCAAGGTGCGGCTGCCTCTGTACCTGTTCTCTGAGAACCTCGATGTGGGACAGAGCTACGAATTTGTTCGCATGCCCACCGAGATGTACTCCATCTCACCGACCACCGACATCGCGGGTCTGTATGTGACGCGCAACTGGGCACTGGACAGCGGAGACCTCAGCCTGGATGTGTACTCAGGGCGCGCGCCCACCGTGATGCAGCGATCCTACTCGCGTGACACGGGAACCGCCTTCATCTCGGTGACCACGCGAGTCACCGGCGGTGTGCTGACCCTGCGTGCCGAAGACAGCACCTGGCGTCTGGGCCTGCACCACGCCAAATCCGATTTCAACGACGACCAGATCCAGGCGCCGGCGACAATTCAGAACATTCCCCTCGGAGGGGGCTACAACGTTTACCTGCCGACGGCCTTTGTTCGAGAGTTCCGCAACGACATCGTCACCTTTGGCTTTGACATCAGCCTGCCCAGCGACTGGCGACTGATTGGCGAGTTCGAACGCAACTTCCAGCGCGACATTGCACTGGGTGCGAACACCGCAGGAGGTTACTTGTCGGTGTTGCGCAAGATGGATCGCATCACGCCCTACGTGACCATTGCCAGCTTGAAAACGGTCGGCTCTGCGGCCCGAACCCGGCAGAAGATAGCCGATGTCGTGGCACCTCCATTAGCTGAGGCGGGTCAACGGCAGTTGCTCGACACCACGCCGTTCTACGACCAGTACTCACTGTCGCTGGGTGCCTCCTACGCGCTGACGCCCCAAAGCAAGCTCAAGGGCGAGTGGATGCACACGTGGATTGGCAAGGGCTCTGCAATGGTTGACTCCCCCGCAGGTGCTGGGCCCGTCACGAACGACACCATCGACGTGCTGTCCCTCAGTTATAACTTTGTGTTCTAAGAGGAGCCCACGATGAGACTCCTCAAAATTCCCATCGCAGCCCTGCTGCTGCTTATGGCCTGGTCGGCCTGGGCAGGAGATCAGGTGGTGCTGATTGGTCACCCCTCGATGCGCAAACTTGACCTGGTCACGGTGCAACGCATTTACACCGGCAAGGTGGTGGAGATTGATGGCAACCCCGTCATCCCCTTGAACGCCCAGCCCAATCAGGTCAACCGCCTGCGCTTTCTCAGTGACTACCTGCAACAAGACGAGGAAAAATTCGTCGCCTACTGGACCGTGCGTCGCTATGTGGGCAAAGGCACACCACCACGAGAGTTTCCCGACTCAGCGAGCCTGATCGCCTACATTCAGAAGACCCCAGGCGCGATCGGCTATGTCAATGACAGCGAGGTCACTCCGTCGATGAACGTGTTGCTCCGCCGCTGAGCGAGCACCCTCAGAAAGATCCTGCGTCCACACCTCTGGACGCAGGCGTCAGCGCACAGTAAGATACTGTACATATAAACAGTATCTCACCATGTCTACCCTTCAGTTTCTCGTCCACGCCGACCGCAGCGCGATCACGCCTGCGGCGCTGCCGCCGCATCTGGCGGCCCTGGTGTGGCAGGGCGAGGCCATGGGGCACCACCAGGCGCACGTCGTGGCCAGCGGCCATGCCGCCCTGGATGCCGTGCTGCCCGATGGTGGCTGGCCTTGCCAGAGCCTGACGGAGATCCTGCAAGCCCAGGCGGGCTTGGGGGAGTGGCGTTTGCTGGCCCCAGCTTTGGCTCGCCTGGTGGCCCAGGGCGGATCGGTGTTGCTGGTGGGGGCACCGCAATTGCCTTACCTGCCCGCGCTGGCACGAGAAGGGGTGCGTGCCGACCGCGTGATCCGCATCGATGCAGAGGGCGCGGCAGAGCGCCTGTGGGCCACAGAGCAGGCGCTGAAGGCGCATTGTGTGACCGCCGTGCTCAGTTGGTTGCCCCAGGCCAGGGCGGAGCAGATCCGACGCCTGCAGGCCTGCGCCGGACGGCATCCGGGGCTGTTCTTTGCCTTTCGGCCCGCGCGCGTGGCGCAAGAGTCGTCGGCCGCACCTTTGCGCCTGCACCTGACGCTGGGGCCCTGCCCTCACCCGCTTGAAGTCCATGTGATCAAGCGCCGTGGACCTTTGCTGGCCGAGCCCATTGTGCTGCCGCACTGGCCCCTGGGGGTGGCAGACCTGTGGCACAGCCCGGCATCGCCTGCACCCCCTCAGACACCGCCCCCTTTCCCCGCCATCGTGCCTCGCCACGCCTCGCTGCCCCCCACCCCACGGACGGTACCTCATGCAGAACTGGATGGCCTTGCTGCCCGCCTCGAAGCATGAGGCGGACGATGCGAGTGCCCCCACCTGGCGGCCGCTGGACGTGCGGCCTCTGGGCTGGTGGGCCTTGCAGTTCACGCCCCGCGTGGCGCAGTTGGAGGAGGCGGTGGTGCTGGAGTGCCACGCTTCGGAACGCTTGTTCGGCGGACGCGAGGCTTTG
>JAGNPA010000361.1 GCA_017989885.1 Aquabacterium sp. | reverse complement strand
TTGCGCAAGGGTGACGCTTTCAGCGTGCTGTACGAAGCCCACCTCGCTGACGGTGAGCCCGTCACCTGGGGCAGCAGCCACGGGCGCGTTCTGGCCGCACGCTTCATCAACAAGGGTGAGTCGCACGACGCCGTGTGGTTTCAGGAAGCGGGCCGCAAGGGTGCGTACTTCGACCTGAATGGGCGCTCCACCACGCGTGCCTTCCTGGCTTCGCCGCTGGCGTTCTCGCGCGTGACCTCTGGGTTCGCGATGCGCTTCCACCCCGTCCACAAGACCATGCGTGCCCACCTGGGCGTCGACTTCGGCGCGCCCACTGGCACCCCGGTGCGCAGCGTGGGCGATGGCGTGGTGACCTTCTCGGGGTGGCAGAAGGGCTACGGCAACGTCGTGCAGGTGGAGCACAGCGGCGGCCGCAGCACGCTGTACGCTCACCTCAGCCGCATTGATGCCCGCCGTGGCGCAAAGATCGAGCAAGGTCAGTTGGTCGGTGCCGTCGGCGCCACCGGCTGGGCCACGGGGCCGCATCTGCACTTCGAGTTCAAGCTCAACGGCAAGCAGGTGGACCCCATGCAGGTGGCACGCGCTTCGGAAAGTCTGCAACTGTCACCCCAGGCGCTGACCAAGTTCCGCGCCATGTCCGTGTCCGTGGCCCAACGCCTGGACCGCGCCGACGCCTTGCAGACCGCCGGCCTGTCCTCTGGCCCCCGATTTGAATGACGCACTTGCACACCCCCTCAGCCCGCGTCAGCGGGCTTTTTTCTGAGCTGTACATCGGGCTGATGTCTGGCACGTCGCTGGACGGCGTGGACGGCGTCTTGATGCACCACGAGGATGGTCAGTGGCGCACACTGGCCCATGCCCACCGCCCCTTCCCGCCAGCACTGCGGCAAGCCCTGCTGGACCTGAACACCCCTGGCGAGGACGAACTACATCGCAGCGCCCTGGCCGCGCAGGCATTGGCGGTGGTCTACGCCACCGTGGTCGAGGCCGTGTGTCAGCAAGCGCAGGTGCCCCCTGCCGAGGTGCAGGCCATTGGCGCACACGGGCAAACCGTACGCCACCGCCCTGACCAGGGCTACACGCTGCAACTCAATCAACCCGCCTTGCTGGCCGAGTTGACGGGCATCGATGTGATCGCAGACTTCCGCAGCCGTGACGTGGCAGCCGGGGGCCAGGGGGCTCCATTGGTGCCGGCCTTCCATCAGGCCATCTTCGGACGCCCGGATGAAACCGTGGCGGTGCTCAACATTGGCGGCATGGCGAACGTGAGCATCTTGCGCCCGGGCCAGATCCCGCAGGGGTTTGACACCGGGCCGGGCAACGCCTTGCTGGACATGTGGTGTGACCTGCAGACCGGGCACGCCTTCGATGCCAATGGCGAGTGGGGTGCGAGCGGCGAAGTGCGGGAAGACTGGCTGGCCGATGCGCTGGCCGAGCCCTTCTTCCATCAGGCACCGCCCAAGAGCACTGGGCGAGACCTCTTCAATGCCGAGTGGCTGACACGCTGGCTCGCGCCGCATGGCCTGACCGACGGCCCGCAAGCCGACGCAGCCTTGGCGCGCGATGTCCAGGCGACCTTGTGCGAGCTGACCGCACGCAGTGCCGCGCTGGCCCTGCGCGAACATGCCGCCGATGCCAGTGATGTGGTGGTGTGTGGGGGCGGTGCCCTCAATGGCGACCTGATGCGTCGCCTGGGCGAGCAATTGCCCGGCGTGCGCGTGGGGCGCTCTGACGCCCATGGGCTGGATGTGATGCAGGTGGAAGCCGCAGCGTTTGCCTGGCTGGCCTGGACCCATCTGCAGCGCCTGGCCGGCAATGTGCCGGCCGTCACTGGGGCGCGTGGCCCCCGTGTGCTGGGTGCGTTGTACCCGGCGCGCTGATCAGACCGAGAAGCTGGAGCCGCAACCGCAGGTGGTCTGGGCGTTGGGGTTGCGGATCACGAACTGAGCGCCTTCCAGATCGTCCTTATAGTCGATTTCGGCACCCACCAGATACTGCAGGCTCATGGCGTCGATCAGCAGGGTCACGCCGTTCTTCTCCATCTTCGTGTCGTCTTCGTTGGCCAGCTCGTCGAAGGTGAAGCCGTACTGAAAGCCCGAGCACCCCCCGCCCTGCACGAACACGCGCAGCTTCAGATCAGGGTTGCCCTCTTCGGCCACCAGCTCGGCCACCTTGCCAGCGGCGGCGTCGGTGAAGACGATGGGCGCAGGCAGATCGGCGAAAGTGTCGGCAGAGGTTTCAGCTACGGCGGTCATGGGGTTGTGCTCCGAAATCAACAGTCAATTCTTGTGGGCCAATGGGGTTGGCTGGCCCGATGGGCGCATTGTGCCGCAAGGTCTTCATGATGACATGAAGCCCCCCGACCTTGCCATGAACGCGGGTTTTCGCGCCCGCGTCCCACTCATCAGGGCAGCACGGGCACGTGGGTCAGGCCCAGGTGTTCGTCCAGGCCGCACATGAGGTTCATGCACTGCACCGCTTGGCCGGATGCACCCTTGGTCAGGTTGTCTTCCACCACCAGCACCATCACGGTGTCGGGCTGCGGTTTGTGGACGGCGATGCGCACGGTGTTGCTGGCCCGCACGCTGCGGGTCTCTGGCGCACTGCCCGCAGGCAGCACGTCAACAAAGCGCTCGCCGGCGTAGAAGGACTCGAACAGCGCCTGCAGATCGGCGGCCTGGCCTTCGGCGGTCAGACGCCCGTACAGCGTGGAGTGGATGCCGCGGATGATGGGCAGCAGGTGCGGCACGAACAGGCAGTTGACGCTGTCGTCGCCCGCAATGGTGCGAAGTTGCTGGTTGATTTCCGGACCAT
>JAGNPA010000360.1 GCA_017989885.1 Aquabacterium sp. | reverse complement strand
ACCGCACCGCGCATCTGCCGGACTACGTCGAGCTGCACGCCGTCTCGAACTACTCGTTCCTGCGCGGTGGCTCGCACCCTGAAGAATTGATCGAGCGGGCGCTGGCCCTGGGCTACCGGGGGCTGGCTCTGACCGACGAGGCCAGTCTGGCCGGCGTGGTGCGCGCCCATCTGGCTTTGCGCAAAGCGCGGGAGGCCGGCGTACCCGGCGCCGCCACCTTCCAGTTGCTGCTGGGCAGCGAGTTCGAGGTGAACGACCCCGTGCCCTTCAAGCTGGTGGTGCTGGCCTGCCACCGCATTGGCTACGGCTTGCTGTGCGAGTTCATCACCCGCCTGCGCCGCGCCAATCCGGGCAAGGGCCTCGCCCCACTGAGGCGCGAGGACATCCACCCAGCCGCCTGGGGCGACTGCCTGGTGCTGTTGATCCCGCAACGGCACACGCCGCCCGAGGCCATTGCCGCGCACACGCGCTGGCTGCGCCAGCACTTTGCCGACCGGTGCTGGCTGGGCGTGGCGCTGCATCATCATCTGGACGATGCCGTGTGGCTGCGCACGCTGCGCCACATTGGCGAGGCCGAACAGGTGCCGCTGGTGGCCACGGGTGACGTGCACATGCACCTGCGTTCCCGCAAACCCCTGCAAGATGTACTCACGGCCACCCGCGTGGGGCTTGCGCTGGCCGCATGTGGCCTGCAACTGGAGCGCCACGCCGAGCACCATCTGCGCAGCCGGCTGCGGTTGGCCCAGCGCTATCCCGCCGACCTGTTGCGGGCGACGCAGGACGTGGCCGCACGCTGCGCCTTCAGCCTGGACGAGCTGCGCTACGAATACCCGGATGAAATCGTCCCCCAGGGCGAATCGGCTGATGGCTTCCTGCGCCGCGTCAGTGCCGAGGGCTTGGCCCGACGCTATCCCCAGGGCGTGTCGGCCACGGTGCAAGCGCAGCTGGACAAGGAGTTGGCCCTGATTGCCGAGTTGGGCTATGAAAAGTATTTCCTGACGGTGTACGACATCGTCTGCTTTGCCCGCTCGCGCCACATCCTCTGCCAGGGACGGGGCAGCGCGGCCAATTCGGTGGTCTGCTACGCCCTGGGCATCACCGAGGTGGACCCCGAGCACAGCACCCTGCTGTTCGAGCGCTTCATCTCGCGCGAGCGCAACGAGCCGCCCGACATCGACGTGGACTTCGAGCACGAGCGCCGCGAAGAGGTCATCCAGTATCTGTACACCCGTTACGGGCGCGACCGGGCCGCGCTCACCGCCACCGTCATCACCTACCGCACCCGCAGCGCCCTGCGCGATGTGGGCAAGGCGCTGGGTTTCAGCCTGGACGAGATCGAGCGCGCCAGCGGCAACCTGCAATGGTGGGACAGCCAGGCCGCCTTGGCGGAGCGCTTGCAAGAAGTGGGACTGGACCCCAGCACGCGCCGTGTGCAGCAATGGCTGGAACTCACACGCACGCTGGTGGGCTTTCCGCGCCATCTGAGCCAGCACACCGGGGGCTTTGTGCTGTCACGCGGGGCGCTGTGTCGCATGGTGCCCATCGAGAACGCCAACATGCCCGACCGCAGCGTCATCCAGTGGGACAAGGATGACCTGGACGCCCTGGGCCTGCTCAAGGTGGACGTGCTGGCGTTGGGCATGCTCACCGCCTTGCGCAAGGCGATGGACTTCATCGGCCAATGGCGTGGCCAGCCCTTTGACCTGCCCAACATCCCGCGCGAAGACCCCGCTTGCTACGAGATGATGTGCCGCGCTGACACCATCGGCGTCTTCCAGATTGAAAGCCGGGCGCAGATGAGCATGCTGCCGCGCCTCAAACCCCGTCAGTTTTACGACCTGGTGGTGGAGGTGGCCCTGGTGCGGCCGGGGCCGATCCAAGGCGGCATGGTCCACCCCTATCTGCGCCGACGTCAGGGGCTGGAACCCATTGATTACCCGCGCGGCCTGCAAGCGGCCTTGAAGCGCACGCTGGGTGTGCCGATTTTTCAGGAACAGGTCATGCAGATTGCGATGATCGCGGCGGGCTTCACCGCGGGCGAGGCCGATGACCTGCGACGCTCGATGGCCGCCTGGCGACGCAAGGGCGATGTGCACAAGTTCAAGGAGCGCATCAAGGCGGGCATGCGCGCCAATCAGTACAGCCCCGAGTTTGCCGAGCAGATCTGCCAGCAGATCGAAGGCTTTGGCTCCTACGGCTTCCCCGAGTCGCACGCCGCCAGCTTTGCCCTGCTGGTCTATGCCAGCGCCTGGATCAAATGCCATGAGCCAGCCGCCTTTTTGGCCGGACTGCTCAATGCCCAGCCACTCGGGTTTTACTCACCCAGCCAGTTGGTGCAGGACGCGCGCCGGCATGGCGTGGAAGTGTGCCCGCCCGATGTGATGTGTTCGACTTGGGATTGCAGCCTGGAGTCAGGCTCACCGCAAAGCGAACCCGCCGTCCGACTCGGCTTGCGACTGCTCGCTGGGTTGTCACCCGACGTGGCCCAACGCATCGTGACCGCGCGACAGCAAGCCCCCTTCACCGACGTCGACGACCTGGCCCGCCGCGCCGACCTCGACCAGCGCACCTTGCGCGCCCTGGCCGCGGGCGATGCGCTGATGAGCCTCTCAGGCCACCGCCGCCAACAGGTCTGGGAAGCCTCGGCCCTGCACCGCGCACCGCCGCTGTTGCGCGAAGCCCCGGTGGCCGAAGCCCCGCTGGCCCTGCACGCCGCCCCTGAAGGCGAAGAAATCGTCTTCGACTACGCCTCCCAAGGCCTGACGCTGCGCAGGCACCCCTTGGCCTTGCTGCGCCCACAGTTGAGAGAACAGCGCCTG
>JAGNPA010000058.1 GCA_017989885.1 Aquabacterium sp. | reverse complement strand
GCAATAGCGGCGGCCAGGGCCGGGCGCATGTCCATGCTGAGGGCGTTGCGCGCCTCGGGGCGGTTCAGGGTGATGGTGCCGATGCCGTCCAGCACGGCGGTCAACACGGGGGGTGCGCTCATGGCGTTCTCCAGGGGAAATTGATGGTCAAAATGGGCTGTAGCGCTTTCAGAACAAGCGCTACTCGCTCACTTTTTGATAGTTCATGCCAACTCGGCAAACCCGTGGCTCAGCACCACCTTGTCGCGCTCGGCCACGCGGGCGCGCAGCTGGACCTGACCCGGCTGACCCGGCACGCGCCAGATCTCGGTCACCAGGGTCTCGCCCGGGTACACCGGCGCGGCGAAGCGGATGTCCAGCGCCTTCAGGCGCGCGGCATTGCCCGCGCAGCACTGGCGCAGCACCGCATGGGCCACCAGGCCATAGCTGGCCAGGCCATGCAGGATGGGGCGCTCGAAGCCTGCCTTGGCCGCCACCGCCGGGTCGGCGTGCAGCGGGTTGAAGTCGCCCATCAGGCGGTACAGCAGCGCCGCCTCGGGGCGGGTGGACTGGGTGTCGGAGTAGTCGGGCGCGCGGTCTTCGGGCGTGGGTTGCAGTGCGGGCAGCGGTGCGTCGCTCGGCTGGCCGCCGCGCAGCTGGCTGTAGCCGCCGTCGCCGCGTAAGAAGGTCACCTGCTGCAGCGTGGCCAGTAACTCGCCGGTAGCGCTCTCCAGCTGCCGTTCAATGACCAGAATGGCGCCCTTGCCCTCGCCCTTGTCGATCAGGTGCGTGACGCGGTTCTTTCCCACCACGGCACCGCTGGCCGGCAGCGGCTGGTGCCAGCGCACGCGTTGCTCGCCGTGCATGAGCTTGACCCAGTCGATGCCCGTATCGGGTTCCCGCGCCCAGAAACCGGGGTAACCCAGCACCACGGCCTGCGTAGGTAGGGCGCGCAGGCCGTCCTCCAGCCCTTCGTAGACGAAGGGCAGCGCAGCAGCATCGAGCGGGTCGTTGCCCAGGCCGAGGCTGAGCGCATACAGCATGGTTTCACGTTCGGTGTACGTCTGGTGGATCAGACCAAAGTCGCGCGCCTTCAGGTGGTGGTAGTCGATCGCCATCTCAGTCATCCATCCGGTTGTCTATTGCCAGCACGCCATGCGGCACTGGCGCGCCCCCCACCAGGGCAGCCGAGCAAGGGCCGCCCCGCAGCGAGGGCTGCGTCCCCCTTCCCGGAGCGCGTAGCGCGCAGAGAGAAGGGGGAAGGCGCGAAGCGCCACAGGGGGTTGTCGCCATCACACAGGGTCCCAGCTGAACACGTCGGCCGAGCGGTCCATGGGAACGAACGATGCCTTGAGCGCCGGCATGCCGTGCTCGGCGATGAACTCGGCCGTCCAGCCTTCGCTGCGGTGCACCGAGCGCAGGGGGCGCGGCTGGCTCATCAGGAAGATCTCGTTGTTGCGCACGGCAAACACCTGGGCGTTCACGTCCTTGGCCTGGTCGGACAGCAGGTACACGGCCAGCGGCGCGATCTTGTTGGGCGTCATCTGCTGGATCTTGGCCACGCGCGCCTGCTGCTCGGGGGTGTCGGTGGGGATGGAACCGATCATGCGGCTCCAGGCAAACGGTGCGATGCAGTTGGAGCGCACGTTGAACTTTTGCATGTCCAGCGCAATGCTCTTGGACAGTGCCGTCAGGCCCAGCTTGGCGGCGCTGTAGTTGGCCTGACCCAGGTTGCCGATCAGCCCCGAGGTGGAAGTCATGTGCACGAAGGCACCGCTTTCCTGTTCCTTGAAGTGGTTGGCGGCGGCGCGCGCCATGAAATAGCTGCCGTACAGGTGCACCTTGATCACGGCGTCCCACTCGTCCAGGCTCATCTTGTGAAAGAACCGGTCGCGCAGGATGCCCGCGTTGTTCACCACGCCGTCGATGCGGCCGAAGTGGTCCAGCGCGCACTGGATGATGCGGCCGGCGGCAGCAGACTCGGCCACGCTGTCCATGTTGGCCACGGCCTGGCCGCCAGCGGCCTTGATCTCATCGACCACCTTCTGCGCGGGACCGGCGTCCGTGCCCTCGCCCGTGGTGGAGGTGCCGATGTCATTCACCACCACCTTGGCGCCGGCCGCCGCCAAGGCCAGCGCCATGTCGCGCCCGATGCCGCCGCCGGCCCCCGTGACCACCACTACCTTGTCCTGCACCATCTTTAGCGTCATGTTTTTCGTCCTTCGTTAGCGATATGGAAATCAATGGCTGCGAGCATGAACGCAAAGGCCCAGGTGTGCTATTCGGCAATCGCGAGGGCAGGCTTCGGCCACATGAAAGCAGTCGCTGTGGTTATGGGGCTTCATGGACGCAGAAGACACGCTTTCACAAACGCGGATTGCGTCGGTGCCTGCCAGGCCGCACGATGGCGACCATGAGAGACACCACCATCAACGCCACCTTGCTGTCGCACCTTCAGACTTGGCAGGGCAAGAGCGATACCTTGAGCGATTTCCTCACGGCCATGCCTGTCGCGGCGCTGTCGGCCACGCTGGACCGTGACGACCCGGCGCCGGCCGCCGGCACCGCCTTGCCTCCGCTTTGGCACTGGCTGTACTTTCTGCCGCATGCGCGCCAGAGCGAGATCGGTCCTGATGGCCACCCCCAGCGCGGCGGCTTTCTGCCGCCCGTGCCGCTGCCGCGCCGCATGTGGGCAGGCGGGCGCCTGCGCTGGGACGCTACCAACCCGCTGCGCGTGGGCCAGGAGGTGCAGCGCACGTCCACCATCCAGTCCATCCAGCACAAGGCGGGGCGCTCGGGCGAGCTGCTGTTCGTGCTGGTACAGCACCAGCTGCGCAATGCGCAGGGCCTGGCGCTGACGGAAGAGCACGATATCGTCTACCGCTCCGCCGCCCAGCCCGGCGAGGCCGCACCCGCGCCGCAAAAGCCGCCCCTGGATGGCCAGGCCGTGTGGTCGCGCAGCATCACACCCGACGACGTGCTGCTGTTCCGCTACTCGGCGCTCACCTTCAACGGCCACCGCATCCACTACGACCGCAAGTACGTGACCGAGGTCGAGGGTTATCCCGGTCTGATCGTGCATGGCCCGCTGATCGCCACGCTGCTGCTGGACCTGCTGCGCCGCAGCCTGCCCGGGGCGCAGGTGGCCACCTTCGACTTCCGCGCCGTGCGTCCCACCTTCGACCTGCACCCGTTCAGCGTGCACGGCAAGCCGTCGGCCGACGGCAAGACCGTGGAGCTCTGGGCCCAGGACCACGAGGGCTGGCTGACCATGCAGGGCACGGCCACGCTGGCCTGAAAACTACCAAATTAATAGCTGCTAACGCTTGCTACGTAAGCGCTAAAGCCTAAAAATACTTGAAAGCCACCATGATCCATCAGCCCGACCAATACCAGGAAATACGCGACGCCGTGCGCGCCCTCTGTGTCCAGTTCCCCGACGAATATTTCCGCAAAGTCGATGAGGCCCGCGGCTACCCCGAGGAGTTTGTCGATGCCCTGACCAAGGCTGGCTGGATGGCCGCGTTGATCCCGCAGGAATACGGCGGCTCGGGCCTGACCATGGCCGAGGCCTCGGTCATCATGGAAGAAATCAACCGCAGCGGCGGCAACTCCGGCGCCTGCCACGGCCAGATGTACGTGATGAACGCTATCGTGCGCAGCGGCTCGCAGGCGCAAAAAGACCTGTACCTGCCCAAGATCGCCTCGGGCGAGTTGCGCATCCAGTCCATGGGCGTGACCGAGCCCACCACCGGCAGCGACACCACCAAGCTCAAGACCACGGCGGTGAAGAAGGATGGCCGCTGGGTCATCAACGGGCAAAAGGTGTGGATCTCGCGCATCCAGCACAGCGATCTGATGATTTTGCTGGCCCGCACCACGCCCGCTGACCAGGTGAAAAAGCGTTCCGATGGCCTGTCGTGCTTCCTGATCGACCTGCACCAGGCGATTGGCAACGGCCTCACGGTGCGGCCCATCCTGAACATGGTCAACCATGAGACCAACGAGCTGTTCTTCGACAACCTCGAAATCCCCGAGGACGCGCTGCTGGGCGAGGAAGGCAAGGGCTTCAAGACCCTGCTGGATGGCCTGAACGCCGAGCGCACCTTGATTGCCGCCGAGTGCATTGGCGATGGCTACTGGTTCATCGACCGCGCCACCAAGTACGCCAACGAGCGCGTGGTGTTCAATCGCCCCATCGGCCAGAACCAGGGCGTGCAGTTCCCGATTGCCGATGCTTTCATCGAGCTGGAAGCCGCCAACCTGATGCGCTGGAAGGCCTGCGAGAAGATCGACGCCCACCAGAACGCTGGCGCCGAGGCCAACATGGCCAAGTACCTGGCCGCCAAGGCATCGTGGGAAGCGGCCAACGTCTGCCTGCAGACTCACGGCGGCTTTGGCTTTGCCTGCGAATACGACATCGAGCGCAAATTCCGCGAAACCCGCCTGTACCAAGTGGCACCGATCTCGACCAACATGATCTTCAGCTACGTGGCCGAGCACATCCTCGGTTTGCCGCGCTCTTTCTGAGGTTCCCGCCATGACCCGCCCCCTCGACGGCATCACCGTCGTTTCGCTCGAACATGCGGTCGCCGCGCCGTTCTGCACGCGACAGTTGGCCGACCTGGGCGCGCGCGTCATCAAGGTGGAGCGCCCCGGCAGCGGCGACTTCGCGCGCGGCTACGACCAGCGGGTAAAGGGCCAGTCGTCCCACTTCACCTGGCTCAACCGCAACAAGGAAAGCCTGGCGCTCGACGTGAAGCATCCGCGGGCCAAGGCCGCGTTGCTGCAGCTCTTGAGGACGGCCGACGTGCTGGTGCAAAACCTCGCACCCGGCGCGGCCGCGCGCATGGGGCTGTCGTACGAGGCCCTGAAGGCGCACAACCCCAAGCTCATCGTCTGCGACATCAGCGGTTATGGCGCCGATGGCCCCTACCGCGACAAAAAGGCCTACGACCTGCTGATCCAGAGCGAGGCGGGGTTCCTGTCCGTCACCGGCACGCCCGAGACGCCCTCCAAATCCGGCATCTCGGTGGCCGACATTGCCGCAGGCATGTATGCCTACACCAACATCCTGTCGGCCCTGCTGCTGCGCGGCAAGACGGGCGAGGGCAGCCATATCGACGTGTCCATGCTGGAAGCCATGGGCGAGTGGATGGGCTACCCGATGTATTACGCCTACGATGGCGCTCCACCGCCACCACGCACCGGCGCGTCGCACGCCAGCATCTACCCCTACGGGCCGTTTTTGGCAGGAGATGGCGGCACGGTGATGCTGGGCCTGCAGAACGAGCGCGAGTGGAAGATCTTTTGCGACGCCGTGCTGCAGCGCCCTGAAGTGGCGACCGACCCCCGCTTTGACAGCAACGCGCAGCGCAATGCCAACCGCACCGCGCTGCAGGCGCTGATCCTCGGTGTCTTCGCCGGCCTTACCGTCGCCCAGGTGGTGGAACGCCTGGATGCCGCCGGGATTGCCAATGCGCGTGTCAACGACATGGCCGACCTGTGGGCCCACCCGCAACTGCAGGCGCGCCAGCGCTGGTGCAGCGTGGGCACGCCGGCGGGCGAGGTGCCCGCGCTGCTGCCACCCGGTTTGAACAGCGCGTTCGACTACCGCATGGACGCTGTGCCCGCCGTGGGTCAGCACAACGCAGCCATCCTGGCCGAGCTGGGCTGGAGCGCCGAGCAGATCGACGCACTGCAGACGCCCCAACCCATCTGATTCAAAAAAAATAGCTTGCAGCGCTTGTCCTGCCTGCCCTGGAGCCCAAAATGAAGCAAGAAAACCAAGCCACCGTCAACCCCCTGGCCCAGTTTGCCGCCACGCTGCAATGGAGCGACGTGCCCGCGCCCGTGCAGCGCCGCGCCGAAGATCTGTGGGTGGACTGGTTCGGCTCGGTGCTGGCCGGTTGCCAGGCCCGGCCCGTGACCAGCATCACGCGCTTTGCGCTGTCGCAGGGTCCGGCTGCCGGCCCCAGCGAAGTCATTGGCGGCAGCGCCACCACCTCACCCATGATGGCCGCGCTGGCCAATGCCGCCGCCGCGCATGTGGCCGAGCAGGACGACGTGCACAACGGTTCGGTGTTCCACCCGGCAGCCGTGGTCTTCCCGCCCGCACTGGCCGTGGCGCAGGCCATCGGCGCCAGCGGAGCGCAGCTCATGGCGGCCTGCGTGGCCGGCTACGAGGTGGGCATCCGCGTGGGCGAGTTTTTGGGCCGCAGCCACTACAAGGTGTTCCACACCACGGCCACTGCCGGCACGCTGGCCGCCGCCGCCGCCGTGGGCCGCCTGCTGGAGTTGACGCCTGCGCAGATGCAGCACGCCTTCGGCTCGGCAGGCACCCAGTCGGCCGGGCTGTGGGAGTTTTTGCGCACTGCGGCCGACAGCAAGCAGCTGCATACCGCGCACGCCGCTGCGGCCGGACTCATGGCCGCGTACCTGGCCAAGGACGGCTTCACCGGTGCGCAGGACATCTTCACCGGCCCGCAGGGCCTGGCTGCGGGCATGTCCAGCGACGCCAACCCGGCCAGGCTGACTGACGGGTTGGGTACACGCTGGGCCACGGCCGAGACATCGTTCAAGTGGCATGCCTCGTGCCGCCACACGCACCCGGCCGCCGACGCGCTGCAGCAGGTGATGCGTGATCACGGCCTGCAGCCCGCCGACATCGCGCAGGTGACCTGCCATGTGCACCAGGGCGCCATCGACGTGCTGGGGCCGGTGGTCTCGCCCGCCACGGTGCACCAGTCCAAGTTCTCCATGGGCACGGTGCTGGCATTGGCCGCGCGCTTCGGCCATGCGGGTTTGACCGAATTCGATGCGCAGTTCCTGGCCCCAGACACCGTGGCCCTGCGCGAGAAGGTGCGCATGGAGTTGGACGCCGAGGTCGACGCCGCCTACCCGCAGCGCTGGATCGGCAAGGTCACCGTGCAGACGACCGACGGCCGCACGTTGCACGGCCGGGTGGACGAGCCCAAGGGCGATCCCGGCAACACCCTCACGCGCGAGGAAATCACCGCCAAGGCCTTGCGCCTGGCGGCCTATGGCGGCGCGGTACCTGCCGCGCAGGCCGAGGCTGCCGTGCAGCGCCTGTGGCGTGTGCAGGAGTGGCCCCGCACGGAACGCCTGCTGGCCTGATCACCGGGCACGGCAATCGCCGCGGCCCATGACCCGACAGGGGCGCAGACGACGCCCCGTTCATCACAACCCCAAGGAGACAACGCATGACCGCACGCTTCCCGCCCATTTCCCGCCGCGCCGTCGCAGGCTCCATCGCTGCCGTCTGCGCCGCGCTGGCCCTGGGCGGCAACGCCTTGGCCAACACCTGGCCCGAAAAGACCGTCACCCTGGTCGTGCCCTACAGCGCAGGCGGCCCCACCGACGTGGTGGCGCGCCTGCTGGCGGTGCCCATGGGCCAGTCGCTGGGCCAGACGGTGGTGGTGGAAAACACCGTGGGCGCGGGCGGTACGCTGGCGCCCGCGCGCATTGTCCGGTCCAAACCCGATGGCTACACCATCCTGATCCACCACATGGGCATGGCCACGGCCCCGGCGCTCTACAAGAAGCTGCCCTATGACCCGCTCAAGGATTTCGAGTACATCGGCCAGGTGCTGGACGTGCCCATGACGCTGCTGTCGCGCAAGGACTTTCCCGCCAACACCTTCCCCGAGCTGCTGGACTACGTGAAGAAGAACCAGGACAAGGTCTCGTTGGCCAACGCTGGCATTGGCGCCGTGTCTCAGCTGTGCGGCATGCTGTTTATGCACCAGGTCGGCGTGAAGCTGACTACCGTACCCTACAAGGGCGCCGGCCCGGCAATGAATGACCTCATGGGCGGGCAGGTGGACCTGTTGTGCGACCAGACCACGCAGACTGCGCCGGTGATCCAGGACGGCAAGCGCGTCAAGGTCTTCGGCGTGACCACGCCGCAGCGCCTGTCGTCCATGCCCAATATCCCCACGCTGGACGAGCAGGGCCTCAAGGGCTTCGACGTGAAGGTGTGGCACGGCATGTACGCTCCCAAGGGTACGCCCAAGGACGTGATGGCCAAGCTCAACAAGGCGTTGAACGTGGCGATCACGGACGAGGCGGTTAAAAAGCGCATTGCCGAGCTGAGCTCCGACCTCGTCTCGCCCGAGAAGGCGACGCCCGAAGGCCTGCGCAAGCATCTGGAGGCCGAGGTGGCGCGCTGGGACAAGGTCATCAAGGCCGCCGGCGTCAGCGCCGAGTAACCTGCACAGCCCCCGGCCGGCGCGCTGCAGGCCGGGGTCTCCCACCCGCAAGGCAATCCATGATCGAACGGCTGGACCACCTCGTTCTCACCACCGCCCATGAGGCGGACTGCGTGCACTTTTACTGCACCGTGCTCGGCATGACACTGCAGACCTTTGGCGAGGGCCGCAAGGCTTTTGTGTTCAACGGCCAGAAGATCAACTTGCATATCCAGGGCCATGAGTTCGAACCCAAGGCCCTGCATCCCATGCCGGGGGCGCTGGACCTGTGCTTCATCGCGTCCGTGCCGCTGGCGCAGGTGCAGCAGCACCTGGCAGAGCATGGCGTTGCCATCGAATGCGGCCCGGTGCAACGCACCGGCGCGCGCGGACCCATCCTCTCGGTCTACGTGCGCGACCCGGACCATA
>JAGNPA010000359.1 GCA_017989885.1 Aquabacterium sp. | reverse complement strand
ACGTGAGGGGCAACGGGTCAGCTTCCGCGTCACCGAAGACTGGCAACAGGGCCGCACCATGTTCGGCGGGCTGCTCTCGGTGCTGGCCGTGCAGGCCATGCGCGATGTCTGCGGCAGCGACTGGCCTTTGCGTGCCTTGCAAACCAATTTTGTGGGCCCCGTTTCACCGGGCGTGGTACAGATCGACGTCACGCTGCTGCGCCAGGGCAAGAACATCCGCCAGGTCAAAGCCCAGATCCTGCAAGCGGATGCCGACGGCCAGGAACAGATCGCCGGCGTACTGCTGGGCGTCTTCGGCAGCGGGCGCGAGTCCGCCCTCCCCGCATTGCGCCCCCCTCAGGTGGCGGTGGAGAAAGGCATCGAAGACGCCTTTCCCTGGCCTTTCGTTCCCGGCATGACCCCGGCGTTCACGCAGCATCTCGAGTTCCGACATGCGGAAGGGGGTGTGCCCTTCACCGGCGACGACGTCTGGCACAGCCGCGCCTATGTGCGCCTGATAGACCACGCCGGCATCGACACCGAACTGCAGGCCGTGCTGCTGGCCGACGCGGGCCCGACCCCGGCGCTGTCGCAGCTCAAGGGGTTCGCCCCGGCATCGTCCGTGTCCTGGGCCTTGGAATTGCGCCCGGTCAACATCGGTCAGCACGATGGCCACTGGCGCCTGGACAAGGACGCGCTCGCTACGGGCGAAGGCTATGTGAACGAAAAAACCACCTTGTGGACACCTTGCGGCCAACTGGCTGCACTGGGCTACCAGGTCGTCGCCGTCTATGGCTGACGTGGATCCGGCCACGCCCGCCGAACCGGCGACCGCGCGGCCCGCTTCGCTCACCGAGCTGTTCATCGCCTTCTCGGTGCTGGCGCTGCAGGGATTTGGCGGCGTGCTGGCGGTCGCCCAACGCGAGCTGTGTGACCGGCACCAGTGGCTCACCCCGCGCGAGTTCGTTGAACTGCTGTCGACCGCCCAGGTGCTGCCCGGCCCGAACGTCTGCAACCTCTCCCTGATGATCGGGGACCGCTTTTTCGGCTGGCGCGGCGCGCTGGTGGCCCTGGCCGGCATGGTCACCGCCCCCCTGGTGCTGATGCTGGGCCTGGCCTGGCTGCTGGGTGAGGCCGCGCAGGTGCAAGACCTCCAGGGCCTGATCAAGGGTGCGCTGGGTGGCATCGCGGCCGTGGCGGCGGGCCAGATCGTGGGCACGGTGCTCAAGCTGTCCGCCCCCATGCGCCAGCATGAGCTGGGTTGGCCCACCGCGCTGGCACTGGCCGTTCTGGCGCTGGCCATGATGATCTGGCTGCGCTGGCCCCTGGTCTGGGTGCTGCTGGGCCTGGGGGGCGCCGCCTGCGTGTTCACCTACGTTGTGCTGCGTCGTCGCCGCCCTGCCGCCCTGCCCCCGGAGGGCACATGAGCCAGGGTGGTGCGCCGCTGATCATGTCCCCACTGATGTGGGCCCCGGAGGTGTGGTGGAGCCTGTTTGGCCACTTCATTGCCCTGTCGCTGATGTCGATCGGCGGCGCCATCACCCTGGTGTCCGACATGCACCGGCGCCTGGTGGTCGATGACCACTTGCTCAGCGATGGGGATTTCACCGCCGCCATCGCCCTGGCCCAGGCCGCACCCGGCCCCAATGTGCTCTTTGTGGGCCTGTTCGGCTGGTATGCCGGTGGCATCGGCGGTGCCCTCATCAGCATGCTGGGCATCATGATCCCGTCCACCACGCTGGCCCTGGCGGTGGCACGCTGGGTGTCCACACGGCGACACTGGTTGAGCGTGCAGGCCTTTCAGGCTGGCATGATGCCGGTGACGGTGGGCCTGCTGCTGGCCACGGGCTGGGTGCTGGCACCCCCGCTGGCCACCCAGCCACGTGCCCTGCTCTTGAGCGCCGTCGTGGCCGTGCTGGTGTGGCGCACCAAGATTCGGCTGATCTGGTTGATCTGTGCCGGCGCTCTGCTGGGCGCGCTGGGCTGGGTCTGACCGCCTCGGCTGCGCCACCCATCTTTCAGGAAGCGTTTCCCATGACTCCCTCGACACCCCTGACCATCGTCCACCACCCCGAGCTCGGGCGCTTCGAGACCATCGTGGATGGTTTGCGCTGTGAGGCCGACTACCACCTGTCCCAAGGCGTCATGCACCTGACGCACACCGGCGTCCCCCCCGCACTGGAAGGCCGTGGCATCGCGGCACAGTTGGTGACAGCGGCCCTCAGCTGGGCACGGGCCCAGGGCCTGCGCGTCAACCCGGTGTGCAGTTATGTGGCCGTGTACATCCGCCGTCACGCCGAATGGCAGGATCTGCTGCCGACCACCCCTTGAAGGTGCAAATCACCGTGTGCGAGGCCTGAGCGTGGCTTGAACGAGGCCGAAGCGTTGGCCTCAGTCGGCGCGGGCTGCGGCCCAGATGGCCTCGGCCATGGCCTGCGCCGCCCCACGGTGGGCCTGCGCAAACCCCAGCGCACGCGCCGACATCGGTCCCTGCACGGCTGGCTCGCACACGCGCAGCGCCTGCGCCACGCCTTCAGCCCAATCGGCCACCCGCAGCGCCGCACCCGCCTGTTCACTCAAGACCGCCGCCTCGGCAAAGTTGAAGGTCGAAGGTCCCATCACCACCGGGCAGCCACAGGCCGCCGCCTCGATGAGGTTCTGCCCGCCCAAGGGCGCAAAACTTCCGCCCAACAAGGCCACACGCGCCGCCGCGTAGTAGGCCGGCATCTCGCCCATCGAATCCCCCAGCCAGACGTCGGCTGACTGCGCGGCCGCATCGGGCAACCCCTGCGGCCAGGCACTGCGGCGCGACAGATTCAAACCCGCCTCCCGCACCAGCGTGGCCACCTCGTCAGAGCGCTGCGGATGGCG